>CACYHG010000100.1 GCA_902774175.1 uncultured Bacteroidota bacterium | reverse complement strand
CCGCTGCCCCGGCCCGAACAGGTATTCCGCCTCGCCCGGGAGCATGCCGGGGAACAGGTCGGATCCCTCAGTAAAAACGCACAAAATCACAGAAAAATATTTGTGGAAAAGGGAGAGAAAAATCTTGACGTCTTCCTTTTCTTTTGCTATAATCTGCACTTGCGTGGATTGCGCCCACGAGGGTGTTTTACGCGCTCCGGCGGTTTCAGCCGCCGGGTGAATCACGACAGGAAAGGAGGAACACAATGCCAACCTTTAACCAGCTGGTAAGAAAGGGAAGAGAACAGGTCACCTACAAATCCACGTCCCCCGCACTGCAGAAGAGCATGAACACTCTGCGCAATAAGGAGACGAACCAGAGCTCCCCCCAGAAGAGAGGCGTCTGCACCGCCGTGCGTACTTCGACCCCCAAGAAGCCGAACTCCGCGCTGCGTAAGATCGCCCGTGTCCGTCTGACCAATGGCTATGAGGTCACTGCCTAGCCTACATCCCCGGTATCGGCCACAACCTGCAGGAGCACTCCGTGGTCATGATCCGCGGCGGCCGTGTCAAGGACCTGCCTGGTGTGCGTTACCACATCATCCGCGGCACGCTCGATGCTCAGGGTGTCGCCAACCGCATGCAGGGCCGTTCCAAGTACGGCGCGAAGAGACCCAAGGCCGCAAAGAAAAAGTAAAATATCGGCGGCATTTGCCCTGTCGTTTATTATATAATAGTAGATAAACCTCAGGGCGCAACGGTCGCAAATTTGCGGCCGAGTACCTTTGATCCCATTTTTTAATGAAGGAGGGAAGAACGTGCCCAGAAGAGGTAATGTTCCCAAGAGAGAAATTTTGCCCGATCCTGTGTACAACAGCGTTCTGGTGACCAAGCTCATCAACGGTGTCATGCTGGACGGCAAAAAGGGTGTTGCTCAGAAAGTCGTTTACGGTGCTTTCGACATCATCAAGGATAAGACCGGCAAGGATCCCCTTGATGCCTTCACCGAAGCCATGAACAACATCATGCCCGCTCTCGAAGTCAAGGCACGCCGTGTCGGTGGCGCAACCTATCAGGTGCCTATCGAAGTCCGGCCTGCCAGACGTCAGACGCTGGCACTCCGCTGGCTGGTGGATTACTCCCGCAAGCGCAGCGAGAAGACCATGAAGGAACGCCTTGCAGGCGAAATCATGGATGCATGCAACAACCTCGGCGCAGCTGTCAAGAAGCGCGAGGATATGCATAAGAATGCCGAAGCCAACAAGGCCTTCGCGCATTTCAGGTGGTAAGCCACTCAGGAGTTTACTCAGATGCCCAGAAAATATTCACTGGAAAAAACGAGAAATATCGGGATCATGGCTCACATCGATGCCGGCAAGACGACGACTACCGAACGGATTCTGTTCTATACCGGCGTCAACTACAGGCTGGGTGAGACGCATGAGGGCACCGCGACCATGGACTTTATGGAGCAGGAGAAGGAGCGTGGCATCACGATCACTTCTGCTGCGACCACATGCTTCTGGCGCGACACCCGCATCAACATCATCGATACCCCGGGCCACGTAGACTTTACCGTTGAGGTCGAGCGCTCGCTGCGAGTGCTGGACGGATGCGTGACGGTGCTATGTGCAAAGGGCGGCGTAGAGCCTCAGTCCGAAACTGTCTGGCGGCAGGCGGATCACTATCATGTGCCACGCATGATCTATGTGAACAAGATGGACATTATGGGCGCGGATTTCTATCATGTGCTGGAAATGATACATGACAGGCTGAAGTGCAACGCGGTGCCCATCCAGCTTCCGATCGGCAGTGAAGAGACCTTCAAGGGAATCGTCGACCTGGTGGATATGAACGCACGGATTTATTACGACGATCTCGGCAAGGAGTTCGGCACCGAGGAAATCCCCCCGGAAATGCAGGACCTGGCCGCAGAGTACCGTGATAAGCTCCTGGAGGCGGTTTCGGATTTCGACGACGATATCATGGAACTGTATCTCTCCGGAGAAGACGTGCCGGCGGATAAAATCCGGGCTGCCATCCGGAAGGCCACCGTGGCGGTGAAAATGGTCCCCGTCACCTGCGGTACTTCCTACAAAAACAAAGGCGTACAGAAGTTATTGGATGCGATCGTGGATTACATGCCCTCCCCGCTGGATGTTCCCCCGGTGGAAGGCAAACATCCCAAGACCGACGAGTTGGAAACCCGCGTGGCGGACGACGATGCGCCGTTCTCCGCCCTGGCGTTCAAAATCATGACCGACCCCTTTGTCGGCAAGCTGGGCTTCTTCCGGGTCTACTCCGGAAACCTGGAAACCGGCAAGACGGTGATGAACAGCACCAAGGGCCAGCGGGAACGCCTCGGCCGGATCCTGCAGATGCACGCCAACCACAG
>CACYHG010000099.1 GCA_902774175.1 uncultured Bacteroidota bacterium | reverse complement strand
ATAATAAAAGAAATCGGCCAGAAGGCTCATCGACGGACACATAAGGCATACTGTGGCGGATATGACGGCCGATTCGAAAATCATCGGGTGATTGCGGCGCGGGTCGAACTTGCGGCTGGCCAACCGGAATGCCAGCGGACTGCCCATTGTCACCGCAAGAACAAAAGCGCAAATCGATTCAATGATAATCATCAGCCATATCGGCAGATAGGTGCCGCACATATAAACGCCGCCCCGACTGTTGATAGCCTGCAAAACCGAAGTTCGTAAGGCCGTACCTCGAACAGCTGCGCCACATCGCCGCAACTGACCCCAACCGCGTGGTAAGGGTTCACAGCCTAGGAGCTGTGAAGGCGGCGGATGTCACTTCTTCCACTTCGTCAAACTGAGAGAGCGAACAGGGTCTATTCCCAATAATGATGATTTTTAGGACACAACGGCATCTTTGTCGGGTATTATGCCATCATGAAGTCCTGCGGCACATAATATTCATGGATTATATGCGTTAATTTCGGCGTTCGGCTCCGAGACCGGTGCGCTGGCATTTTCCAGCCTATGGTCAATCATTGAGCTGTTCAAGCAGCGCAAGCGTGTGGAAAAGGGCTGGTTCCCGAAAGGACCGGGACATAAAAATAACAGGAATGTTGTCAAATAGTGCAGCAGCAGGTGCATCTTGAAAAAACGTTCAAATTATAAAACTCAACTGCAGAAAGTGAAAAATAAAATCGTGTTTCCGCACCTGAGTTTGGATTTTTCCGCTGAAAATGCAATAAACCCTCAAACACTAACGTTATAGACCAATAAAACCATTTTGACCATGTTGCAGAAAGGAACAAAAGCCCCTTATTTTGAAGGGCATGACGAAAACGGAAACCTTGTCCGGCTGGGCGATTTCGCCGGAAAAAAGATGTACGGCAAGGTGACCGAAGGGACGCTCCGCACCACCTACGTCATTGACGAAAATGGCATAATCGCCGACGCCATCGGCAAGGTGGACACCAAGAACCACACGGCGCAGATCCTATAACATTTGTTTGCAGACATTTTCGAATTAAAACTCATAAAACCTGTTTGAGCATGAAACATATCATCTTTATCCTTGCAGCCTGCTGCCTGATGATGGCGGGCTGCAAACCGAAAAGCGAGCCTGTGCAGGCTCAGGAGCCCCAGGAGGGGGCCGCAGTGTATCTTACCAGGGAAATCAGTCCGGAGGCACTTGTGCGCATATACAAGGCACTCGGCGTGGAGGCCAAGGGACGCGTGGCCGTAAAGATTTCGACAGGGGAGGGGAGCAACCCCAACTACCTGAAACCGGAACTTATCCGACTGCTTGTTGAAGCGGTCAATGGCACCATCGTGGAGTGCAACACCGCCTACGGCAACGCCCCTGAAGACAAACAGGACGAACGCAACACTTCCGCCAACCATTGGAAGGTTATCGAGAGGCATGGGTTCACGCCGCTGTTCAAGGTGGACATCATGGACGAGGAGGGTGAGATGAGGATTCCCGTCACCGACACCACGCACCTCAAGTATGACATCGTAGGCAGCCACATGGCCAACTACGATTTCATGATTGCGCTCAACCATTTCAAGGGTCATCCGATGGGCGGCTACGGCGGCGCGCTGAAGAACCTCAGCATCGGATGCGCCAGCAGCAACGGCAAGGCCTACATCCATTCTGCCGGAAAGATGGAGGTGCTTGATATGGCGAAACTCTGGACACCCGAATACATCGGCGACCAGGACGGTTTTCTTGAGAGCATGGCTGCCGCCGCGCAGGCGGTGACCGACTACTTCCAGAAGAAGGATGGCATCATCTATATCAGTGTGATGAACAACATGAGCATCGACTGCGACTGTGTGGACCATCCGGAGCCCGTCAAACTCAAGGACTACGGCATACTCGCCAGCACCGATCCCGTGGCCCTCGACCAGGCCTGCGTGGACATAATCAACCAGCAGAAGGTGACCGCCGAAAACGACCCGACCGACCTGATTGGCCGCATCAATAATCAGCACGGTGTCCACACCATCGAATGGGCGGAGAAGATAGGCCTCGGCAGTCGCAAGTATCACATGGTGGATATTGACAGGAAATGAACAGGATAACTGTCATACCACACACACCT
>CACYHG010000098.1 GCA_902774175.1 uncultured Bacteroidota bacterium | reverse complement strand
CGAACTACAGTTCCGTTACAATCTCCTCCAACGCCTTGCGTTCAAAGTGTTTGGGCGACGGGGCGGAATTGGCCGAAGGGTACCCGATGGGCAGCATCATGGCCGGAATCATGTTGGCGGGCAGTTCAAAAACACGCTGCAGCGCACCTGCGTCAAAACCCCGGATCCAGATGGTATGAACCCCTTGCTCCTCGGCGGCGTACATCATCTGGGTGGCCACAATCCCGCAGTCCTGTTCACCGCTATTGTAGTCGGGAATCAGGGTCTCGCGTTGGTTATGCCATACGGAATCAAGGTCATAGCAGAGCAGAATCACCACCGGAGCGCCATAAAGGGAGGAAAAGCAGGCTGACTGCGCCTTTTGCAGTGACTCCTTGCTTTTCAAGACAAAAAGGCGTTGCGGCTGTTTGTTGGCCGCCGTGGGCGACAGACGTGCCGCCTCAAGTATGCGGTCAATTTTCTCCTGCTCCACCATTTTGGTGGAATCGAAAAAGCGCTCGGAGTAACGCTGTCTGGTCAGTTCAAGGAAATCCATCTTTGTTGTTATTTGTTGGTTATCACTTTGAGATTCATCGCTCTTGGCATTGCAGGCACTCATCATTATGATGGCTAACAATGAGATGCCCAACAGGCCGCACCTGCGGGCCGCCTTGGCCGGCATAACGGGGAAAAAGCTATTTTTGGTCATACTAATCTTTTGTTAATTAATACTTTTTTGATTTCATTCTTATAAACGCAGCTTTGTGCTTTTTATTACATACATACTTCACATAAAATCCACCTCCGAAACAACAATCTCTTCCGCAATCATTTCAGCCTGTTTCAACACTGTCTCGGTAGCCAACTTCTGCATATCCGGCGGATAACCGTATTTGCGCAGTAGCCGTTTCACCGCCACTTTCATCTTTGCCCGCACATTCTCCTTGATGGTCCAGTCGATGGAGGCGTTTTTGCGGATGGTTTCAGTCAGCACGACAGCCAACTCGCGGAGTTTGTCCTTCCCCATCAGCTCCTTGGCACTTTCGTTGTCGGCCACAGCGGAATAGAAAGCGTATTCGTATGTGGTCAAGCCCATACCTTCGGCCTCTTGGTCCTTTTCAACAATGGTTTTGCTGAGTTTTATCAACTCATCGATGACCTCGGCGGCAGAGATGATTTTGTTGTGGTAACGCGTTATGGAACTGTCAAGCATCTCCATCAATGTGCGTCCTTCCACCACATTGAACTTGGAACGTGCCTTTATCTCCCCTTCCAGCAACTTCCGCAAAACCTCCAATGCGATGTTTTTGTGTTCCATGCCCTTCAATTCCATCAAAAACTCTTCTGAAAGAATGGAAATATCTGGTTTTTTGATACCTGCCGCATCAAAAAGGTCAATAACTTTTTCTGAAACGAGTGCTTGGTCTATCACCTGCCTTATTGTGGTTTCCATCTCCTCGTCCGTCCTGCCTGTGCCAGTTTGGTCGAACTTGCACAGACGGGCTTTCACCGCCTGGAAGAAAGCCACTTCATCCTTCACCTCCATAGCAGCTTCATTTGGTATTGCCAATGCGAAAGCCTTTCCCAGCGCCGTCACTTCGTTGACGAAACGCTTCTTGCCATCGTCCAAGCCCAAGATAAAGTCCTCCGCTTTCAGAATCCAAGAAAGTTTGCCAGATGTGTCGGCAGTGAAGTATTGTTTGTAATCAAAGCCGTAGAACATCTGCCCCACCACTTCCAGTTTCTCATGCATCAGTGCCACGGCCTGCTCCTGTTGCTGTGTCGGGTCACCCTTTCCACCTGAATCGGAATAGAACGACAAAGCCCTCTTCAAATCGGAGGCAATGCCAAGATAATCGACTACTAATCCACCAGGTTTGTCCTTATATACACGGTTCACGCGGGCAATTGCCTGCATAAGGTTATGGCCCTGCATGGGTTTGTCAATATAAAGCGTGTGCAGGCATGGCACATCGAAACCCGTGAGCCACATGTCGCGCACAATGACGAGTTTCAGCTCATCATCTGGGTCTTTCATGCGCTCCGCCAAAGCCCTACGCTGCTCTTTGGTGGTATGGTGTTTGGCAATATTTGCGCCATCCGAGGCAGACGATGTCATTACAACTTTTAACGCACCTTTCGCCAAATCATCGGAATGCCATTCGGGTCGAAGTTTGATGATTTCATCGTACAGTTCGGCGGCAATGCGGCGGCTCATCGCCACAACCATTGCCTTGCCCTCAAACACTTTTTGACGTTCTTCAAAGTGTGTGACAATATCTTTTGCAATATTTTTCAAACGATTGGGACTACCTATCAACGCTTCCAACTGCGTCCATTTCGCCTTGGCTTTCTGGACATCGTTCATGTTTTCGGTCTCCAGCTCTTTGTCAAGCTCTTCCACAAGTTGGCGTCCTTCATCACTGAGTTCCACCTTGGCGAGACGGCTTTCATAGTAGATGCGCACCGTAGCGCCATCTTCCACCGCTTGAGCAATATCGTAAACGTCAATATAGTTGCCGAAAACAGCCGGTGTGTTCTTGTCCTCTTTCTCGATAGGCGTTCCCGTAAAGCCGAGATATGTGGCATTGGGCAGCGCATCGCGCAAATACTTGGCAAAACCGTATTTGATTTCAGAGCCGATCACCTCGTCAGCCTCATTCTTCACATCAACCGTCTT
>CACYHG010000097.1 GCA_902774175.1 uncultured Bacteroidota bacterium | reverse complement strand
ACTTTTGTGGACTACTATGTAGTGCTGTTGTATTTACACGACACTTGAATGTACATGCACCATAAGGAACAAAAGAACCTAATTTGGGTATATTCAAAAATTGCGGTAGATAATCATAATGAATACCATTCAATTTTATATCAGTAACACTGCCTTTAAAATACTCTGGATGACTAGTGTTTTTAATCTCAGAGGTAAATATACCCTCAAATCGAACATTCTCAAAGAACGCTTCGACTTCTTCGTCTGAGGCACGAAACAATTGTTTCCGATTTTCGAAATGATGCATATCTATATGTCAAGAGTTAAGTTATATCAGCTACAAAGGTAGTGTTTTTCTCGCAATAAACGTTATCTCTTAACAAAAATTACAGCACTAACGCAAAAAAAATTGCGTTTTAACAACTTTTCGTCGATATAAAAGATAGAAAAAGTCCCATCATTTGTTTATGACAGGACACTCTAATAAGACTGCAATCAAGTTGTCCTGGGTTCCATCCCTGCATGAGCTGCTTGGTGAGAGTTTCGATAATCTCGGCGGCACGTCGTTTTTTCTCGGAAACTTTCAACCCGTTGCCGATGTAATACCTCTTGCGTTTCATGCCATTGCTGACAGGGTCAAGAGCGAAGAAATCAACGAACCATCTTTCTCCTTTGTGGAGCGTGGGATAGGTATAGCCCACGAGTTTTGAAATTGAACCAGTACGAAATTTAGAGCACATTTTTTTAACATTCTTTATGACACTGGCATCAATGTCCTAAGAATGCTCGTCCTACATTAGAACCAAAACTGGCGCATATTTGGGATCTTCGTCACTTTTGTTGCAAAATCGGCCTCTTTAATTGCTTAATTTTGTTTAGTTTTATCAAAATATAAATATTACATCATTTAACTGATAATCAGCAATATATTTACATTTTTAATAGGCGTTTCTGACAAATATTTTGTACCTTTATGTCGCCAAACAAAAGAACAAAAACAATGTCAGAAAACGCCATCGGGAACAAAAGTACTGAATTTATCCGTAAAAACGTAGGGATTGGAAATTTATTGGGACTGAAAAATGTGAATATCTACTCGTTCTCTCTAAACAAGGACACCGGCGCGGTCACCATAGAAGCATGCAGCCGCAGGCATTCTGCAAAGTGCCCGGCATGTGGGGCCAGCAGCCGGAGCGTCCACTCCAGCTATGTCCGCAAGGTGGCAGACCTGCCCATCAGCGGCCGAAGGGTCACCATACGCCTTCTCACACGCAGGTTCCGCTGCCCGCATCCACACGAGGACGGCAGAAAGCACGTCTTCAGCGAGCGGCATGAGGCTGTTGGCTGGTACAGGCGGAGGACAAGGCGCGCGGAGGACCTCATCCTCCACACCGCCCTGGAGACGTCGGCAAGGAAGGCGGAGCACATGATGTCCCTGCAGGGCCTGGAGGTGAGCGACACCACCTGCCTGCGGCTGGTCATGCGCGAGGAACTGCCGGACTATCCCGACGTGAGGCGTATCGGAATAGACGACTGGTCGTGGCGCAGGGGCATGCGCTACGGCACGCAGATAGTAGACCAGGACACCGGAAGGACGATAGCCTTGCTCAAGACCAGGAGCGCCGCGGACATCAGGGGATGGCTGGAGCGGCACAGGAAAGTGGAGGTCATCACCCGCGACAGGGACAGGGGATACGGCTCCGCCTGCAGCATCGGCGCCCCCAATGCACGGCAGATAGCGGACAAGTTCCACTTGTCGGCGAACCTGTCCGAACGGATAAGGAACATCATACGTGACGAGCGAGTCAGCGTGTTCACCTCATACGCCTCATGGCTTCAGGCCAACGGGTCCTCCCTTCTTCCGGCGGCCATGCCCGAGCCCGGCCTCAAGGTGCAGTTCGACAGGAGGTGCGGATACGAGAATGACATATCAGACAAGAACCGGAGAGATTACGAGCTTGTGAGGCTGCTGTGGGACAAGGGCATGGATGCCCGTGAAATAGCGGGGAGGCTTCATATAGACAGGAACAGGGCATGGATGTTCTGCCACTGCCGCCTGGACGAACTGCGCCACCTGAGAAAGCCGGACGGCAAGATGGCAATTTACGAGCGCTTCATCCCCCAGATCACCGCGATGTGCGACAAGGGGATGCCACTCCACAAGGTCTACGAGGTGCTGAGGAAAGACGGAATCCGTGAGACCTACGGCAAGTTCAAGTACTGGTTCAACCAATACAACCCGGAGTACACCCGGAAGAGGAAGGAAAACATGGGAGCGGACGTGGAGAGGCTGAAGAAGATGCTGTTGGACAAACTGGCCGGCATGTCACCGGGGACGATAGCCTTGTATGTCACCAATCCCGAATATGGAGTGGACAAGTGTACCGGTGAGATGTCATTGACGGCAAGGCTTGTCGGGGAGTTGGCGAGGGCATGCCCATTGATAGGATACCTGAGAAATGCCGCCACATCGTTCAGGAAGGTACTCGGAGGGAACGACGAAAGGTTCCTTGACGTATGGATGGACAAGTACAAGCACACACGCCAGGAGGAACTGGCCTCATTTTGGAACGGGCTGCTCGATGACATAGACGCGGTAAAGAACGCCATCAAGTACAGTTACACTAACGGTATCGTCGAGGGAAAAGGGAATGTTATGGAAGAGCGGGATTTGAACTGCTCAGAAGAAAAGTCATACTGTCTAACTATGGGTGATTTTGCAACAAAAGTGACGAAGATCCTTAGACAATGCTCATGCCGAGCATACAAAAATCGCAAGTGCTTTATTTTAAGCGACTTGCGATTTACAAAAGTGACTCCCGCGGGATTCAAACCCACAACCTTCTGATCCGTAGTCACTGAGAATTTGATTTCAGTAGATTTTAGAAATATTCAAAAAGTTTAGTAAATAATTGTGCATCAAAAATTTGCATAAGAAAAAAAATAGCACTAATTTTGCACTCGCTTTTTCGACCCGTGTACCTATCCCCAAGGACAAGGCACACGACTATTCAGGAGAGATGGCAGAGTGGTCGATTGCAACGGTCTTGAAAACCGTCGTACCGAGGGGTACCGGGGGTTCGAATCCCTCTCTCTCCGCTGGAATCAGCGTAACAAGTTGAAACTCAACAAGTTACGCTGTTTTTCGTTAAAAAGGTGCGACAAATATGGGATCTTCGTCACTTTTGTTGCAAAATCACCCATAGTTAGACAGTATGACTTTTCTTCTGAGCAGTTCAAATCCCGCTCTTCCATAACATTCCCTTTTC
>CACYHG010000096.1 GCA_902774175.1 uncultured Bacteroidota bacterium | reverse complement strand
TTTTTCTTCCCTCAGAACCCTTAAGGAAAAAAACAGCCTATTTTTTGTCCATTAGAGAGCAAGTCCTCAAAAACAGCCTAATTTTTGTCCATTACACCTCTTTTTTCTCTCCTTACCGTTTTGTGACTCCTTTTGTTTTTCTTTTCCTTTCATTCTTTTGGTTTTAAGGGTTATTGTGTTTCTTTTGCGTTTGCGATTCCGGTAGAGACGTAGCGCGCTACGTCTCTACAAATCCCGCCGTTCCCGTAATCCTGGCAATCTCCTCCGCGGAAAAGCCGCGGGACTCCAGCTCGCGGGCGATGGCCTGCCGCTCCTCCATGCGACCCTGCTCAATCCCCTGCTCGATTCCTTGCTCTATCCCGATCTGGATCCCTTCGGCAAGACCTTCCTCCTTGCCTTCGATGCGGCCCAACTCCTTACCCTCAACAACGCCTTTGGCGTGTCCTTTCCTTATGCCGCGCTGTTCCCTGAAGTCCAAGGCACTGTTCATGGTCCACAGGTCCAGCAGGGCGCGTTCGTAACGCTGCTGGTCGCGAACGCTCATCCGGGCGATCTCCGACTGCTCGAAGAGACGCTCGAACACTTTGCCCACCAGACCCTCCGGTGGAGAATCAAGCTCCTGCAGGTAGCGCAGCAGATAGAGCCATTTCTCGAACACGGTCTCCAAATTCTGCAACTGCTTGGTGAAGAGGGGCAGCTGCAGGTAAATCAGTTTCAGCCGGTCTGTGAGCTGATGGCGGCGCACAGGGTCATAAAGCACATATTCCATCCGGTAGTCTCCTAGCTGTGCGCGGTCCATCGTGAAGTCAAGGATGCTGATCACGTAGACGCGGTCGAACTCAAACTTCCATTTGTGCCCCCTCTTCGCCTGCTCACGCAGCGGGAAGGTCGCATAGAAGAGGGTGCGTTCCGCAAAATGGTTCTGCTCAGCCACCTGCATCTCCACCACGAAGTAGCTGCCGCTCCGGCTCTTGCAATAGACATCGAAGGCGGCTTGGCGCGAATCGGCGTTGTCCGCCAGCTGCTCGCTGTTGAGGTAGGTGATGCTGTCTATCTTACCCTCGGTATCACCGAGCAGCGAGTTCAGAAAATCCATCAGCAGGCTCTTGTTGGCCTCTGTCCCGAAGATTTTCTTGAAACCGAAGTCGGTGCAGAGGTCGATGTAGCGTTTTACAGTGACTGTGTGCATCCTGTCTCCCTTTATCTCTTTTTTCCCGTCCTTGTTCTCCGCCGCCACGGGAAAGCGGCCTTTAGTGCTCAGACTCATGGTTAGTGTGTTTGTGTTGTCGCTGCAAAGGTAACGATTTTGCCGTTATCCGGCGTCATTTTTTTTAAATATTTTTCATGTAAACATATTGATATACATATATATAAATATTATTTACTTTGTATTATCCTTTATTTACAAAACACTTCATAAAGCATTCTTTTCAGATACAAAACTTCTTTTGAACATAATGAATAACCGTGGTTTTCCGTTGCAGGAGCAATGGCATCCCTATCATTTTGGAAGAAAATTATTCATTCAACCTATTAATTTTCGCATTATGACAAACTATGTACGGTACACCTTGGTGTATAACCCAAGGAACAGGAGCAACAAAAACGGCAGGGCGCGTGTGTATGTCTGCGCCTATCTCCACGGGGAGGGCCGGCAGTATTTCTACACCGGCATTGATGCCGAACCCTCGGAGTGGGACGAGAAGCGGAGGCTGTTCCATTCCCGCAACCCATACGGCAGTTACAAGAATGCGGAATGCGCCGATGTGGTCCGACGGCTTACGGACATTGAGATGGGGCTGCGGCTCCGAGGGGAGCGGGTCTCCCTACGAGCCATCAGGCAGGAGTTTAATTGTGGCGGCACCGCTGATTTCCACAGTTTTGTGTCGTCCAATCTGCTTGGCGAGTCCGGATGCTCATTAGGCACACTCTCCGGCAGGAGGTCGGTGCACCGCGCATTGAAGGGGTTCCGTCCTGAGCTGCCATTCGGACAGCTCACGCCCGCCCTGCTGAAACAGTTTGAGCAGCATCTTTACCGGAAGGGGATGCGGCCGGCCTCCGTGTCGGAGTATCTTACAATCCTGCGGGTGTTTGTCCGCGCCGCCATCCGGATGGGATACATGAAGGCGGAGGAGAACCCGTTCCTGCACTACAACATCCGCAAGGTGCGCCCGTCACGGCAGGGCATTCCTGAGGAGACGCTGGCCGGACTTGAAGGCATGAAGTTCGGGGAGTCGGAACGGAATCTACAGTGCGCCAGGGACATGTTCCTGTTTTCATGCTACACCGGGCTGCGATTTTCAGATATTGTGCGGCTGGCTCCGGCAGACATTCTTCAGCAGGAGGGGCGGCGTTACCTGCAGATACGCACCCAGAAGACAGGGCAGGATATCTCCGTGCCGTTGGACGGGCTTTTCGGCGGAAAGGCTGCGGTGCTAATTGAACGTTACAAGGGCGGCGAGCGATGCTTTCCGGCTTCGGCGAACAACAGGACCAACGAAAGGCTGGCGGAGATAGGCAGGAGGCTCGACCCGCCACGGAAGTTCACATTCCATCAGGCGAGGCACACGTTCGCCTGCATGCTGGCCAGCCGCGGTGCCAACCCATACACAATCAAATATCTGATGGGGCATGCCTCCATCCAGACCTCCATGATTTACATCCATACCAGTCTGGCGATGGTGGAGCAGGACCTCTCGCGCATTTCCGGCATGTAGCCCTGCCGGAAACGCCGTTTATACATTATATTTATTATATATACGGGGATTTGTTTCCCTTTTGGCGCCTCGTGCCTGTAACGCACAGAGTATAAGGCACTGTATTTTTATGGGCGATAAAAGGGATTTTAATGCCTTTTGCGGTGCCGCCGAC
>CACYHG010000095.1 GCA_902774175.1 uncultured Bacteroidota bacterium | reverse complement strand
TGAGTTGGCGGTTTGTCTTAGTGTGGCGGGATTTCGTACAGAGTCGTCGTTGATGCGGTATTTGCGCAGCAGTTTGCTGTAGTCGGCTGTGTGGCTGTAAATCTGTTCCAGCTTTTCCTTGTCCTGCTCTTCAAGTGCGTGCAGCTTCCCTTCGATTTCCTTACGTATCGACAGCGCCTGTGGCAGTTCCTTCATTTCCACATCCTGCCGCTGCTCCGCCAAGGAGGTTTCGCTGAAACTGATGAAGTCCATCACCTTCTGGTAATTTTCCACATCATTGACATTCAACATCTTTTCCTGTACGCGGTGCCGGATAATATCATTCACCTCAGCCTCTGTCTGGCGGGGATTGGCCTGATACATTTCATAAAAGGGCTGAAGCGATAATGCTTCGGAAAAATCAATCAGGCATTGGGAGCGCAGTGCGGTGAAGTCCTCGTAATAGAGGGTGGAGGGGAGTATGAACACCTCCTTTTCGTAGTTGGATAGCGCCGCCGTCTCAAAACCGATGCGGATATAGGAGAGATAGAAGCGGCCTAACCAGTTGCCGTCCATGTGGGTTGCCTCCGGATAGATGGCCAACATGCCTCCCTCGTTGATGTATTCCTCCACTTGGCTGAACATCTGCAGGTTGTCCTTAATTTTGCCAACACCGTCACGAACGCGGTAAATGGGAATCAGCCCCAGTCCGTACAGCAGTTTGGCAATAGGTTTCTTACGGAAAACATCTGCGCGGCTGATGAAGTGCAGGAAATTGTTTTTGGTGGCGAAGAGCATCTGGAAGGCGTCAAGCAGGGAGTTCTGATGGTTGCTTATCAGGACAACCGGCGACCCTTGCGCTGGGATGTTCTCTTCGTGCAGACAATAGGTGCGCCGGTAGTACAGCTTTTCAAATACATACCGGACCCACCCGTATAAAACTTTGTACGCCAAAGACGGCTTAAACGCAATCTTTTCCATGTCCATATTATTTGCATGAAAAAAAGGAATTTGTCATTCTCTACAAATTCCTTTCCCTTTTCCGGTAGTCAGTAGGGGAATCGAACCCCTGTTGTAAGAATGAAAATCTTATGTCCTAGCCCCTAGACGAACTGACCGTTTGGAATCCAATACGCTTGCTGCGATAAATTCCGGCTGCAAAAGTAGACAAAAAAGCAATACGGATGCACATTTTTTGCCTAAATATTTTATCGTTACATATCTGCCTGAAAACGAAACCCTAAGCGCTTTGCGGTGCGGATTGGTGCGTGCCTGTTGTCAATTTCCATCATGTCCATGACACTGATTTCTTGCATGGATTCGTATGGAGGGACCAGCAAATCGAATCCGATGGAGTACTGTACAGCGGCTTCCAGGATCAGCCTTACGGCCGACTCGTCAAAGGTGTTGTTGGCAAAATTGTTGTATATCTGCCCGATTTCCTTTTTGCCGTCAATGTAGTAATGGTTCTCCGAATTTATGAAGATGCGGCCTATCAGGTATCCCGAATCGTTGAAACGGTTGTAGAGCACCGAGTCGGTCAGGAAGTTGTAGATGTTGACCATGCCGCAGTAGGAGCGGCTCTTGTCCTCCTTGATGTAAGGCAGTTTCATCACCTCGTGGTCGCGGTTGAACTCGAATGTGTTGCTGTGCAGCACAAAAAACAGGATGTCGCTGCCGAATTGGAGCGAGAAGCATTTCTCCTGCCTGCTCTGGAAATGCACCTCAATGGGGGAGTCCGGTTTGTTCTGGTGGAAACTCTCCACAAACTGCTGAGCCTCCGCCTTGAGCAGGTCGAATCCTGTCTCCGTCTGCATGTAGGCGTTCCGTTTGATGCTGTTCTTGTCATGCAGCTGCTGGCACAATTCCAGCGTTTTTTCCTCTTTGTCCATAATATATATTATTGTATGATGGTCATTTCGTTTACAAGGTGGCCTGCGCCCGCGAACTTGTCGATGACGAACAGGCAGTAGCGGATGTCAAGGCTGATGTTGCGGCAGTAGTTTGGGTCGAAGAGCAGGTCGCTCATGGTGCCCTCCCAGCAGCGGTCGAAGTTGATGCCGATGAGTTGTCCGTCCGCGTTCAATACGGGACTGCCGGAGTTGCCGCCGGTGGTGTGGTTGGTGGCGATGAAGCCGACCGGGAGCTCTCCCTTCGCATTGGCGTAGCGGCCGTAGTCCTTGGCCTCATAAAGCTGTTTCAGCTTGGGCTCCACCACATAGTCGTAAATGTCGGGGTTCTCCTTCTGCATGATGCCCTCCAAAGTGCTGTAGGGCTGGTAATAGACGCCGTCCTTCGGACGGAAGCCGGCCACATGGCCGTAGGCCACGCGCAGTGTCAGGTTGGCGTCGGGGAAGAAGTTGCTGTCGGGCATCATCTCCATCATCCCTTTGACGTATTGCCGCATCAGCTGGTTGATTTTTTGTTTCGCCATATCGTATTTGACACGGTTTTCAACGCTGTGGCTGTATGTGTATGTGATATAAAACAAGGCCAAGGCAGGTTCTTTTTGGGCGATATTAATCCTGTTCAATGAATTCGTGGCGCAGCATTTCCGGAGAAATTTTTCCAGTTCGGCAGGTCTGTTCAATAAGGATTTTTCATATACCTTGTCCAGATATGCATCCAATTCGGCGCATGTGGGGTATTTCTTTTCCAAATAAGGGGCATGGCCGTTTTTGTACATATAGAGTATTGTTTCCTTGAAAATCGCTTTGTCCACGGGATTGGCCTCATATTTGAACTCGTTGCGTGCAAGCGCATTTTCCAATTCCTTTGTAAGTTTTTCGGGCTCAATGTTGTTTTGCAAAAGGCGATTGATTTTATAAGTCACATTCATGAAATCGCTTGCCATCACAGCCTCGTTGAACCATGTCCATTCCACTTCGACCGGTTTCAGCTGCTCGTAGGCCTCGTGCAGCTGCGGTAGCACCTCCTTGTAGTCGGGGCGCTTGTCGGCCCATTTCTGGAAATCGGCCTCAAACGCCTTTTTCTGCGCCACACCGTCCAACCGGTTGATGCCGATGGTTTCGCCCTGCCATTTTTTCCAGCCGTTGGCGATGCTCGCCACGCGCGATGCGTATTTCAGCCGCAGGGCGGGGCTGGAGTTCATGGCTTCGTTGTAGTGTTTCAGCCGGATGTCGCGCAGGGAAATCCTGATGGGGTTCTCCACGTTGGCGGCCAG
>CACYHG010000094.1 GCA_902774175.1 uncultured Bacteroidota bacterium | reverse complement strand
AGAATGATGCCGGCGAAAATCAGGAAGAAGACGAACACATTCAGGAACGTCTCTGCCCCCTGCATGGTGCCGAAAGCGGTTGAATCCCATCCTCTTGTCGATAGCATGAGGTCTTTGATAGGCGAGAGGATGTCCATAAAGATGTATGAACAGAACATCGCCAAAGCCAATAGCAGCAGTGCTGTCCACCGCATGCCCGCGCTGTCGCGCAACGTAAGTTTTTCTGTCATTTTACTATTTGTTTAATGATACATAATATTGATTGTCAAACAAAACAGAACCGGAAGAAAATTTCTTCCGGATTTTATAACGCCAAAAGCGCCGGAATAGTATTGCACCGCACATTTTTTTCGGCACTTTTTTCCGGCCCCTTACCGGCTAAAAGCGGAGCCTTGCCTCCTCAGGATCCTTGAATGCGTTGCATTCCTGCAGATACTCCAGCAAATTGTCGGCGGTGCGTCCGTATAGCGTCTGTGCAAAACGGTGCAGCGTCTCCATAACCTTTATATATGCCGACGGATCCCCCTGACGGCTCAACTTCCGCAACGAAAGCAAATAATCTTCACGATAGACGTTGGGCACAATGATTTCAGCCTCACCCGCCCTGAACAGCTCCGCATTCATCATCACCCTTGCGGTGCGTCCGTTCCCATCGTTGAACGGATGGGTCTCACTAATAAGGAACATCATATAGACAGCCTTCGCCAGAGGGGCGTTCAGCGCGGAATAGTAGTCGAAACCGACCTCCAGAGTCCCCTGAACAAGCTTGGCGTCCACAAATTCGGTATTTCCCGCTCGGTTATTGACCGTCTTGAAAACTCCGGGGTTCAAGTCCGGACGACCCGAAAGCAACACGGCGTGCCTGTGGCACAGAATCGCCGACAGCTCCTGCGGCGTTTTCGGATAATGCATCATCTCCTGCCGGCTTGAAACCAACCTGAATGTCCCCAGGATGTCGTGGGAATCCTCATTCCGATGCGCTATCGGAATGCCTGTTTCTATGATCCGGCGCGCCTCGCCAATTTCAAACTCGGTACCTTCTATATAATTGGAGAAATAGCTTTCAAAAAAGGCGATGTTACGGTATTCATCCTCCGACTGCAAACTTACAGGGCGCGGAACAAAATGCCGCTCCTGCAGGGCATCGTACAGGGTCTCAAACAGTTTCTTACGGTTATCATCATATCTCAAGCCCACGGACAACGCCTTCGCATAAGGGGTCTTGAGCACATCCGAATTATGGGTTGCCAACAATGCGGAAATCAAAATGTTGATTTTCTGGAACTCCCTGTTCATGCCCAACCTTTCTGCGGTTTCCCTCAATTTGTCACGATATTCGTTCAGCCCGGATTCACCACCGGCAATCAGGATGCTCCCGAGTTTGTTTTCAATAACCTCCGCAGGCAGAATCTTGGACACTCCGCCCGCCTTGCGCGATTCCTGCATGTTCTCCAGCATCCATCTGTACTCACTTGCAATGAACATGCTGCCGAACACCATGTCGTCCCTGTCCGCTGCCGGCCCTTTGCTGACCACCACAACGACACCCGGCAGGTTTGTCACATTCCTGTTGTAGCTTCCGGTCAGGAAGAAGCGGCCCTCTTCCGTCAGGCGCATCTCCCTTGCGCTCCTGTGGCTGATCACCGTCCCCGGAAAACGCCACATTAGAATGTTCAGGATGTTACGCCGGACGATATTCTCCGCACTGTCGGCGAGGTTTGTCGTATACAGGCGCGGGGCGAGTTTCCGCAACCTCCCCTCCCCGACAAGGCGTGAAATCACACGCGACACCGCCGGATCTGGCGACGCAAACACAATTTCCTTATTCAAATCCACAATCTCCTTCATACAAATTTTGTATAATTGCAAATGCAAAAGTACAAATTTTTGCGATTAGCTCGGCGAAAAATGCAAATTTTTGCGAACAATTCGTCAAAAAGTGCAAATTTTAGCGAATAACTGCGGATTTTGACAAATTTTGTAGAATAGCCGCTACAGGTATCTGTCCGAAATATAGTTCAGATATGCGGAGTGCTCATCATTAAGTTTGCTGGAAAGGTTACGTATCAGCTCCTGATAGGTGATATGATGGAATTTCGCTTCGGTGTTGCTCTCAATGAATGTTTTGAACTCCTCAATTTCACGCCGATGAGCGACCCCTTCAAAGTCAAAGGTGTCATACCAAATATAGAACAACCGTATGTTTTCCTGGTCCTGGTATTTTAATGCCGCTCCAAGCAGATGCTTTATCAGCTGTACAGCATCCAGATACCTGTATCGAAACACGAACTGTCCCCTGATCCTTTTCCCGTCCTTCATAAGTTTCTCATACTCATCCCTGCCTGATGTTGTGCGTTTTCCATTTTCATCCACGTAGGTTGCTGAAATCGTTTTTAACGCCAGAAACAATTGGAACAGATTCGCTTCTCTCCATATTGCACTGTTTTTTCCATAGTACTTGTCAGACAGGAAGTTTTTAGCTTCACCGACATACGGCTCAGTGAATTTGCTTTCGGCAATGATATGAAGATTCTTCCCCTTAAACTCCAAATCAGCAACCAAATCAATATTTGGAGTTGCAACTGGATTTGTATTTATCGGATAGTCCTTACACTCAAATTGCATTTTTTTGACTCTAACATCGTCATCACTTTTAATGTCATCTCCTATCAAACCGCAGGATCTGAACAATGCACAAGCCAGTTCGGGCTTGTCCATGAAATACTGGAACACATTTACGCACAATGCGGAAGAGGAATGGAGCGCAGACATTTTCGGTGGGTAACCATTTTCGGAGTCTGCAAGTTCGTTCCCATCCGCATCCATGAACCATTTTCTTGTTTCCTCGGACAATCCGTTGAAGATGTTCTCATCAGGATTAAGCGCGTAAAAATAACGGTTATTCCCATTTTCGTTCATCCGAATCCCATTCCTTTCGGCCCAAAGCTGCTGTTTGTTAATAAACGGCTTTTTCTTACTGTAATCTCTCATCTTGACTGTTTTTTTTATTAATACTTAACTATTTTCAACTCATCCGACCGTCTACCCGAGCTTTGCATAATACGCCTTTCAGAGCCCGGAGGAAACGACTTTGCAAAAGTAGGTGTAATGGACAAAAATTAGGCTGTTTTTGAGGACTTGCTCTCTAATGGACAAAAAATAGGCTGTTTTTTTCCTTAAGGGTTCTGAGGGAAGAAAAA
>CACYHG010000093.1 GCA_902774175.1 uncultured Bacteroidota bacterium | reverse complement strand
AATCCCGATGGAACAGATTCTGCCGGGACGCAGCCATGAGGTGCGCTGGAAGGTCGCCGCCCGGCACGACCTCGGCCTGATAGCCTTCCGCTTCACCGCATACGCCGGAACTTTCAGCGATGCGGAGCAGCGTCTGCTGCCCGTGCTGTGCAGCGAGGTCTTCATGACGCAGACGCTGCCTTTCACTGTGAAGGCCAACAGCGAGCAGACCTTCAACTTCGACGCCATAGCCAACCCGAACAGCAACGAGCGCGACCACAGCCTGACGCTCAACTTCAGCAGCAACCCCGTATGGTACGCCGTGCAGTCGCTGCCCTATCTGGCCAACACCAAGACCGACAACGCCGAAAACGCATTCTATGTTTTTTACGCCAACACTCTTTCATCATATATCGCCAGCAAAATCCCGAACCTGCTGAACTATATCAAGAAATGGCAGATAGAGACGCCGGAGGCATTGCAGTCTCAGCTGGAGAAGGACCAGGACTTGAAAGCCATCATGCTAAAAGAGACGCCCTGGGTGCTGGAGGCGAAGAGCGAGAGCGAGCAGCGCAGCCGGCTTGCCGCACTGTTTGAGGTGAACACGCTCCGCAACCGTCAGAGCAACGCGCTGAAACTTATCTCCGACAAACAGCAGTACAGCGGCGGCTGGTCGTGGCGTGAAGGCATGCCGGAGAGCCCCTTCATAAGCACATATATCCTGAGCGGATTCGGACGCTTGCAGCAGATGGGGGCGTTGGAGTCGTTAGGCCAGGATGAGCGGAATAGAGTACAGAACATCTGCAACAAGGCGGTGCGCTATCTGGAGCAGCAGGTGGCGGAAGAGTACCGCAACATGGAGAAGAACAGCGACGGCAAGGACTGGCCAATCGGGTCGCTCACCCTGAACGAACTCTACGCCTTGAGCTTCTTTGCTGAGCAGAACTCCGACAAGGACTTCGCCACGGCAAAAAAATACTGGCTCGGCAGCCTTGACAAGGAGTGGACCTCGTTCAACTACAACCAGCGTGCGAAGGCTGCTTTGGTCCTCCAGCGTAGCGGCAACGCCAAAACCGCACAGCTGATAATCAGGAGTTTCAAGGAATGCGCACAGAAAAATGAGCAGATTGGCATCTACTGGCCGAAGAAATACTGCTCCTTTGAATCCCATATCGCCACCCATGCCAACATCATGGCGGCCTTCGCTGAAATCGCACCGGACAACGAAACGATGGACCGGCTGCGCGTATGGCTGCTCACGCAGAAGCAGACCAACCGCTGGGAGAACAGCGCCTCCACCGCCGATGCGCTTTATGCCCTGCTGCTTCGCGGAAGCGACTGGTTCGCCGAAGGGAAGGAGGTGACGCTGCGTTTCGGCGACACTCCAATCTGCACTGAGGGCGGCGAGGCCGGCACAGGCTTCATCCAGCGCCGCTGGAACGCAAATGAGGTGACACCGGAGAGCGCCGCCTGACTGTCAACAACCCCACCGACCATCTGGTCTGGGGCGGCCTGTTCCGCCAATATTTCGTCCCGATTGACGAGGTGCGGGGCGACGAGTCCGGCTTCACCATCAAACGTGAGCTCTTTGTGGAGATTGTCACCGACAATGGAAAGAAACTGGTTCCGATAGGGGACACCCTTCGACAAGCTCAGGGTGCTAATGCGGTGCCTGAGCCTGTCGAAGGCACCGCCTCCCTCAAGGTCGGCGACAAGGTTACGGTGAAAATCACCTTCGAGAACAAGCAAGACATGAGCTACGTGTTTGTGAAGGATTTGCGAGCCGCCGGTTTCGAGCCGCTGGAGCAGGTGTCGCGATACCGCAGCAACGACCGTATGTGGTACTACCAGACGAACACCGACACCGACATGGAGTTCTTCATCGAGCATCTGTCCAAGGGCATACACCAGCTGGAATACAGCATGTTCGTCACCAAGGAGGGTGTGCTGAACAACGGCTATGCGCTGATACAATGCCAGTACGCACCGGAATTCACCGCCTGTTCCAACGGAATGAAGGTGAAGGTGGAACGCAATGAACCATGATGAAATTTTTGTAGGGACGATGTGCACATCGTCCCTTGTGCAATGAAAAATAATTATACAAAATTGGAATTGTATTCCTAATTTGTATAATTTTGCAAAAAATATCGAAACAGATGACATTTATAGAAAGGACTGTAAAAGAGCGTATCCTGCATTTGGCAGCACATTTTCCGGTAGTTGTGCTAACAGGTGCACGGCAGACCGGCAAGACAACCTTGATGAAACAGGCTTTTGGAGATATGCCTGGCATCAGGTATGTCACCCTGGATTATCCCATGTTAAGAAATCTGGCCCGGAACGATCCGGAAATGTTCCTGCAGCAATATCCCGCCCCAGTCATTATCGATGAAATACAATATGCTCCGGAACTGTTCCCATACATCAAAATCCGCATTGATGCAGACCGGAAGGCCGGACAATATTTTCTTACAGGATCACAGATGTTCCATCTGATGAAAAATGTCAGCGAATCATTGGCCGGAAGGGTCGGATTGGTGTCGCTGTACGGATTGACCCGTAGTGAAATAGCTGGAAAAGAGGAAACACTCTTTCTTCCATCAAACCGTTTTGGAACACCTGTGGCGGAAACGGTGGTGAGTGTGTTTGACAGCATTTTCCGGGGCGGCATGCCACAAATGGTGGCAGATGCTTCGTTGCCGCCGGGAGACTATTTCAGTGCCTATGTGCAGACTTATATTGAGCGTGACATTCGTGACCTGCTTGAAATAAAAAAGGAAAGAAGCTTTCTCTCCTTCCTTTCCTGTGTTGCTGCCCGTACTGGACAGGAACTCAATTTGAACAGTTTGGCTGTGGATGTGGGCATTGACAACAAGACGGCCGAACGATGGCTCTCACTGCTGGTCACCTCCGGACTGGTGTTCCTGCTGCAACCCTATTCCGGCAATACGGTCAAACGGATTGTAAAACGTCCGAAACTCTATTTCATGGATACGGGTCTGGCCTGTCATCTCAGTCTGTGGAACAATCCGCGCACCCTTGAAAACTCAGCTATGGCTGGAGCCATGTTTGAGACCTATGTTGTGTCCGAACTGGTTAAGCAATACAGCAACAAAGGACTGGATGTGCGAAGCCGTTTCTGCTATTACCGCGACAATAACGGTTGTGAAATCGACCTGTTGATTGTTGAAAATGGCATGGTATATCCTGTTGAGATAAAAAAAAGTGCATCACCGGATAAGGATGCGCTGAAGAATTTCAAGGTTCTTCCTTCATTGCACGTTGCATCCGGCCAAGGTGCGGTGATATGTCTTTCACCATTCGTTTATCCTTTGGATGAAAACAACAAAGCTGTGCCTGTGGGAGTGCTGTAAGGAAAGTTGAAAGTTAATAGTTAATAGTTTATAGTTAATACCATACAATCATGAGGAAAAACAATGTGATTATCGCGGGGCTGATGATGGTGCTGGTGGTGTTGTCCGGCAGCCTTGCGGCGGGGAATGGGGGAAAGAATCCTCAAAAGGGATATGACAGGCTATGGAATACGTTTGCAGGATGCTTGGAGAAGGACCTGCCCGAATCTGCGGCCAAAACGCTGGATGAGATTGAAAGCAAGGCGTTGAAGGAAAACAACCAGACCCAGCTGCTGAAAAGCTGGAAAGCGCATGGAATATTGTATTCCTTTTCAACAGATGATGTTTGGCAGCAGAATTACATCCGATATCTTGAGGCAAGGACCGGGCGGCTTGACACATTGTACGAGGCCGTTTTGCAGATGACTTTGGCGGAGGCCTATGCTAGTTTACTCTTCACCTACGAATGGATAATTGACAAGAACATGCCCGTGGATGGGGACATTTCTGAGACAGATATGATTTATTGGGACAAAGGGAGCTTCATTAGCCGCATCAACGCGCATTTTGCGGAGGCGATGAAGCCTGTTGGGGCGTTGAAACGTGCGATGACTGCGGATTATCTGATTTCGTTTAAGAAGAGCAGCACGGATGAGATGCCTGATTTGACGTATGAAAAAACCATGTTTGAATACATTCTCCATCGTGTGGCCAACTGCTACGGAATGATATACATTTACGATGATGATGACTTGGACGGCAATGCGGACAACCATTTGATAAAGTGCCTGAAAATCTATCAGGAGCTGATTGCATACAGCCTGAAGAATGAAAACGTGGAGGCGTTAATCTATAATGACATCAGACGTTTTGATGTGGTTAATATCCTGTCGCCAGATTACGAGAAGGCTCAGAAAGCGTTGTCAGATCTTCGCATACGCCACGCCGGCCATCCGTTGTCGGCGGAAATTGCCGCACTTATGGCAAAGGAGATGGTACAGAAACAGAATGATTCCTATGTAAAGGACAGTACCTATTACTTCAACTATAGGGATGCCAAGACCTTGTGTGAAGAGGCGATAGCACATTTTCCTAAATCGGAGGGTGCTGAAAAGTGCCGAAAAATCATAGTTGGTATAGAACGACAACGTATAGAGATTAGCATGAACGAGGTGCAACTGCCTGGTGAACCTATTCCTGCCGTGCTTGAATACCTGAATGTGCCGACCTTCTGCTACAGGATTGTCAAGGTCAGCGAAAATGAATTCGAAAGGTTTGAGGAGTGGGCATGGAAAAACCCAAAAGGATATGAGAAGAGATTGAGGAAGATTGCTTCAAAGAAGGCCTTTATTGAACAGGAGGTCAGTCTGCCTGCTGAGACGGATTACTGCGCACACACCACCATGATTGCTCTTCCCGCCCTGGAGTGCGGACATTATTACCTTCTGGGCCGTGCGGGCAAAGGGAATAAAAATGCTGTATTGTTTGATTTTCAAGTGTCAGAACTGGCATATGTCGCTGACTACATGAACGACAGCAGCATGACGGTCGCTATCATGAACCGCAGGACAGGCCTTCCGGAAGCCGGTGTTACGGTGGAATGCTACCGTCGCATTTGGGACTACAAAAGCGACATGTACAAAACTATCCCCATTGGTACGTTACTGTCTGACAGCCAAGGTTTGGTGATGTTGGATGGTAAGAGGTGTCCCGGAAATTTCCAGTTCAATCTCAGGAGGGGGAACGATATCCTTTTATCTTCTGACGGTGATTTCCATTTGGCCGGAACGTATGATTTGCTGGAAGATGAGGTGATTGAAGTTGAGGAGGAGGTGGTCGAATATGAGGAAGAAGCTGACATTCGTGATGGCCATATACATACCACCCTGCTGACCGACCGTGCCATCTACCGTCCCGGACAGACTGTATATTTCCAAGGCGTTGTGACCCGTTCAACAGGTGATAAGGAGATTCTGATGGCCGGATACAGCGAAAAGGTTTCTCTGAAAGCCAATTGGCGGGCGATTGATTCAGCCGAATTTGTCACAGACGAATATGGCTCGTTCAGCGGCTCATTTGTCATTCCAACCGGCATGGGGAACTGCCGGTTCCAACTCCATACCGGACATGGTTTTGATGATGTTCGTGTTGAGGAGTACAAGCGTCCCACCTTTGAGGTAACATTCGATAAACCGGATGGACAGTACAAACTTAACGAGGAGGTCACCCTGCATGGCGATGTGAAGGCTTTTGCCGGGTTCGGCCTTGATGATGTGGAGTACAACTACCGCGTGGTGCGCAAGACCAGTTTCCCGTGGCGTTGCGGATGGAACTGGTATCCGGAGGGTATATCCGATAAACAAATTGCCCAAGGCAAGTCCCGCACAGATGAAAACGGGAAAATTGCCATCACATTCAACTTGAAGCCATCTCAGGACATTGCGCCTGAAAGACAGCCACTCTTCACTTACGAAATTGAAGTGACCGCCACCAGCAGGCAGGGGGAGACCCATATCGGCAGATACAGCATCCGCGCAGGTTACAACGAGGTCGCCCTCAGTTGCGATTTGCCATCTGTGGTGGAGCAAAATGATATTGGAAAATATCGGATTAATGCTGACAATCCAGATGGCAGGCCTGTAAAAAGCCGCGTTTCGCGCAGGATATACCGCTATGACACTCCGACAAAATGCAGTTACTTCACGGAATTGCGTAATTCCAGACTGTTAAGGTATCCGGCAATTTTGGACCGGCAACTGCTCAGTGATGCGGAGCTGGACTCGCTATTTCCTGTGTTTACATTTTATGAAAAGCAGAACAAAACCTTGGTTTATGAGGATGAGCTTTTGGTGGATGGTACGGCACCGTTATCTGCCGGTAAAAAACTTGAAGCAGGAAAATATATGTTGGAGCTGATGAGTCCGGATGATTCCCTGTCCGTGATCACCAAAGATTTTGTGGTGTATGAAAACGGTTCCCACAAAATGCCGTACCCTGTCATGCAATGGGTGAAGTCCGACCAGGACAGTGTGCATCCCGGCGAGGAATTCAGTTTCCGCATCGGCTCTTGCGCCACCGGGGCTGTGGTGTGGCTGCAGCTTGTTCATGGAAATGAAATCCGTATGGAAAAATGGATCAGGCTGGACAATGAGGTGCAGTTTTTTACCTACAGGGTGACGGAGCAGGATCGCGGCGGTCTGAGCCTGAAAACCGCTTTGGTCAAGGAGAACATGACCCCATGTTATAAAAAGGAAATTGTTGTGCCGTATGACAATTACAATCTGGATGTCAGTCTGGCAACGGTGCGTGACCAGCTCACCCCAGGTGCCGAAGAAAAGTGGGAGGTGACCGTCCGTGACTATAAGGACAAACCGCTGGAGGCATCTCTGTTGTCCGGCATGTATGACGCCTCCCTGGAGCGTTTCACCGCACATCGCTGGAATTTTGACTTGAAACCCCAGAATGTTGTGAGTAAAAAATTCTTCAAGGACGGTTTTGAATTCTTGGAACACAGCGACGTGGAATATTTTTATGACTTAGATTATTTGGACATTTTCCGTTTCAATTTGCCTTCCAACAATCCGCTGATGGCTTATTGGGAAGAAGGTGTCAGTCCGGCCATTAGCGGCGATATGAGTTTCCTTCCGCCTCCTCCCTCTGCTGAAATGTCCTTAGGATGTTGTGAAATGTATGAATGTGCAGAAGTTGTTGAAAGAGAAGCAAGTGCCGGATGTTTCCGGTTTGATTTTGAAGATTCCGATGACGGGCAGGATGACTCCGGACAGCCTGCCGGACCCACGCTCCGCGAGAACTTCAACGAGACGGCCTTCTTTTTCCCGCAGCTGCGCACCAACGCCGACGGCAGCGCGACCTTCAGCTTCACCATGCCGGACGCGCTCACCCGCTGGAAGCTTATGCTTTTGGCCTACACCAAGGAGCGTCAGACCGGCTACAAGGAATACACCTTCTCCAGCTCCAAGCCGGTG
>CACYHG010000092.1 GCA_902774175.1 uncultured Bacteroidota bacterium | reverse complement strand
CGACAACCCCTCCTTTTTCCGGAATGACAACTGCCCTGTGGAATGTGTGAGCTGGAACGACTGCCAAAAATTCATTGAGAAACTTAACCAGCTGACCGGGAAAAAATTCCGTCTGCCAACGGAGGCGGAATGGGAGTTTGCCGCGCGCGGCGGTGTGCGGAGCCGGGAGTACAAGTATTCAGGCAGTTTCGATATTGAAAAGGTCGGATGGTGCGGACAGGATTGGGACAGCGGGACACGTCCTGTCGGGAAAAAGGCGCCGAACGAATTAGGATTGTACGACATGAGCGGCAACATATACGAATGGTGCAGCGACTGGTTCGCCCGCTATCGTCCCGAAGATCAGGTGAATCCCAAGGGGGCGCCTTCCGGAGAAAACAAGGTGCTCCGTGGCGGCAGCTGGTTTGTCGAGTCCC
Source organism: uncultured Bacteroidota bacterium (assembly GCA_902774175.1). Taxonomy (GTDB): domain Bacteria; phylum Bacteroidota; class Bacteroidia; order Bacteroidales; family WCHB1-69; genus UBA1195. The sequence goes on along the minus strand of CACYHG010000092.1, from coordinate 4,975 downwards.
GTTATGCAAGGGTCTCAAACCGTTCCGGCAGCGAACCCGATGCCCGCTTCATCCATATCGGGCTCCGGCTGGCGATGTCAGCCAAATAGTTGTGTTGCAGCACGGGTCAGCGTTGTTTTTTACGTACCCTTTTAAGTGTAAGAAGGTTCATGGCATTGTTCTCCATGTTCTCCACCTCCTTGCCTATGAAGCGCAGCACCTGGTCGTAATATAGCACCACAACGGGCGCCTCCGCCATCATTGTGCTGTCCATTCTGCGGTAGATCACATTGCGCGCGCTGTCAGAAACGGTACGGCACGCCTGTTCATACTGACGGTCGAATTTTGCGTTGCTGTAATGGGTGTAGTTCGGACCGTCCGGGCAGAAGTTCCTGGAATAGAATAGCGACATGTAGTTTTCTGCGTCCGGATAGTCGGCAATCCAAGAGCCGCGGAAAAATGGGATCTCCGAACGGCTTATGAACTGCCGCAGCATGGCGGGCTGGACCTTCAGCACCTGTATGCGGATGCCGAACTGCTCCACCTCATGTGCAATGTATTCCATTATGTCCATATAGCTTTCCGACACATATAATTTAATTGTAGGCATGCCTCTGCCATCAGGGTAGCCGGCTTTGGCCAGCAGCTCCCGCACCTTTTCGGGCCGATAGCTGTATCCGTAGGAAACGTTGTCGGAGTTTTGCAGCAAAATGGGAGGAATCATTCCCTGCTGCCCGGGGATGCCGATGCCGCTACGCAGGTGGCGCAGCATTTTCTCACGGTCAAAGCCGTAGTTGATTGCCTGCCGCACCTCGCGTTTCAGCAGCGGGTTCCCTTTTGCCTGCTTTTGCGAAGGATCCATCAGGAAGCCAAGATATTCCGTGTTCAGATATGGGGCTTCCAACATGCGGATGCGCCCCGCATATTTTGGGTTCAGCCGGCCATCCTTGGTCAGCAGCTCGTCCTTGTAGGAGGCGTCCAGGCCGGACATGAAGTCCAGGTTGCCCTTTACAAATTCCATAAAGACAGATTGTTTGTCCACAATGAAGGTCGTGGCGACCGCGTCAAGGTAGGGGAGGTGTCCGCCCTGTTCGTCTGTCTCAAAATAGTGCGGGTTCTTCACACAGACCAGCTTGACCCCTTCCTTCCACATCTTCAATTGGAAAGGCCCTGTCCCGACAGGATATTTCCTGAAATCCTTACTGAATTTTTCCGCCGCTTCAGGCAGCACCACGGAGCAGTATGGCATGCTCAGCAGGCCGAGGAACGGGGGAAAACTCTCCTTTAGAGTTATTTGGAAAGTGCTGTCATCAAGTGCGTGAAACGCTTTTTTGCCGTCCGGCAGCGTCAGCACTGTCTGAAAAATCCATGCGCCGGGGGAGGCTGTGGCAGGGTCGGCTATGCGTTGGAAACTGTACTCCACATCGTTGGCCGTGACATATCGTGGCGTGGGGAGCGGGAAAAAATCCGTCTCCTGAAAGCGGACGTCGGTGCGCAGGTGGAATGTGTAGCTTTTGCCGTCGGCGGAAATATCCCATGACGAGGCTATGCAGGGCTGCACGTGCAGCTGGCTGTCCAACTGCACCAGCCCGTTGAAAATCTGGTTGCAGGCCCAGATGTTGGCCTGGTCGCGGGCGAAGGCCGGATCCAACGATGTTATGCCTGCCGATTCGTTGTAGCGGAACACTGTGCGTGTCTCCTCCTTGCCTGTGTGGCGGCAGGAAAGGAGCATTTTCACCAGATATGACATCCCTCCTTGAACCATTTGTCCTGGCAGCGCAGTGTCTGCTCAATCACATCCCGCACACATCCTTCGCCGCCTTTGAAGGGGGAGATGTAGTCCGCAATTCCCTGTATCTCCACAGCGGCGTCGTTCGGGCAGCATTTCAGCCCGCAAGCCTGTAGTATCTGATAGTCCGGAATGTCGTCCCCCATGCAGAGAATCTGCTCCTTGCGAAGGTTTTTCCGTTGCATGTACTCCTGCAGGCACTGCATCTTGTCCGCCACTTTCAAAAAAATGTCCATGCCGGGGAAGAGGTCGTAGCGTTTCCTCATGCTCTCTGAATACCCTCCTGAAATTATGCAGACGTTGTATCCGCATTTGAGCGCATATTGGATGGCGTATCCGTCCTTGACATCTGTGGCGCGGATTTGGTCTCCGTCCGGAAGCACCCATACCTTCCCGTTGCTCAGAACACCGTCAAAATCAAAAATGAATGTGCTGATGGTGTGCAGTTTCTCTTTATAATTGGCCATATTTTCCGTTAATTATGTTCAAATTATATTATTGTATCTGCCATATAACGGAAGGATGTGCGAAATGTTGTGGACGGCCGTTTTTTTTACCATTGCGGTATAAAAGCGTCGGGCAGATGCCTCACCTCCATGTTTTCCGGTGTGCGGATTACTGTCAGAATGTCGAAACGCGCCTCCTTTGTAATCCCGTAACGCCCGATAAAATGGTTGGCGGCTGCGAACATGTGTTTCTGCTTGTTCCTGTCCACAAATGTTTCCGGTTCTCCGTAACGGTTGTCCTTCCGTGTCTTGACTTCACAGAATACGATGAATTCGTCATTTTCGGCAATGATGTCCACCTCAAGATGGTGGAACTGCCAGTTACGTGCAAGAATGCTGTAATTGTGTTCGATGAGGTAGTTTACGGCCGCATCTTCCCCTTGAAATCCGATAGAACGGTTTGACAGTATGGTTTCCATTTTCCTCTTTTTTAATTTTTTGCAAAAGTAGCAAAAAAATGGACACGGCTTGCACGGGCATGTCCCTTTTTTCTGTAATTTTGCATTTTTTATGGATTATTCGCTTACATATATATATCATAGCTGTTTCCTGTTGGAATGCCCTTCGTTCCTGCTGGTTTTCGACTATTGGCGCGACCGTCCCGACGGATTCCTGCGGCAGCGGGTTGCGGAGTCGGATGTGCCTGTGTATGCTTTTGTGTCGCATTTTCATGAGGATCATTTCAATCCGGAAATCCTCTCCTGGAGCAACCGCGTTGGTGAGCCGTTGCGGTGTCTCCTTTCATACGATGTTGTGAAAAAGCGCCGGATCCCGCCTGAAAAGGCTGTCGCGGTGCTGCGTCCGGAAGTGGCGGTGGAGACCCCGTTTTTCCGTCTGCAGCCGTTCCGCTCGACCGATGTAGGGGTGTCTGCGGCTGTTTCGCTTCCCGACGGGACTGTCCTTTTCCACGCGGGCGACTTGAATAACTGGTATTTTCCGGACCATCCCTCCCAGATGCGCGTATCCCTGCGTGAAATGGAGGGATTGTATTTATCTGTAATTCGTTCTGTGAAAGATACTTTACCGCATATCGACCATCTGATGTTTCCTGTCGACCCCCGCCTGGGTGCGGAGACGCTGCGTGGTGCCGTGCAGCTGCTGGAACGCATTCCGGTACGCCATTTTTACCCGATGCATTTCTGGGAAAGGGCAGTGGAACTGAAGTCCCTGCTGGAAGAACTCTCCGCCCGTTTCCCAGGGACGGAGTTCCATGGTTGTTGAAAACTAAATTTGAGCTACGGGATAATGGGCGGCTTGAGTTTGTGGTTCAAGGTCGCAATTTGCGGCCTTGAACACAAGTGACGAATCATTGAGGTGCAAAAATTGCACCTCAAACAACCGGGGAGGGAATATGATACTCATACATTTCGGATTATTGAAAATGCTTCATAGTTGCGTTGGTCTTCCGGACGGCAGTAAACAGCAAATTCTATGGTCTTGAAGTGGTTCAGGAATTGGGGAAGTGCCTTCTGGTATGCGGCAGCCACAACTGTAGGGTCGTTGCGGAATGCACCGCAGCCGAACGCGCCGAGAATCAGCACTTCAGCCTTGTTCGCTGCAGCGGCAGAAAGAATTTTGCGGGCACGGCTCAAATGCAATTCCAAAAGGCTTTTCTGACTGATATGCACTGCCTCGCCGTCGTTCCGATTGTATCGGTTGGAAGGTTTTTCCCGCAGATTTGGGGCGGCACATGTGATCACATCCACGCGAAATGGAGTTTCGAGAGGATGGTAGTCGTCGTCTTTCAGCACCACCACGTCTTTGGTATAGATTATGTCGTCGTTGTGGAGTGGGTTAGGGGCGGCACGGTGCGGCCCATAGAACTTATTCCACGCCGCTTGGGTTTTCAGACACGGGTAGAGGGTTGACACGCGACAAAGACACTCCTCCTGTGCTGATGCACCGGTCTCCACTCCGCCGCCGGGAGAGGTGGAGGAGGCAAAGTTCAGCACCGCCACTTTCTGTCCGTGGTATCTTGCCGCTGCCTCAAATGAACGCAGACGGCTGACCATAACCTGCGCTTTTTCGGTATATGGGGGAGAAGGAAGGTCTATATTATCGGCAGTGCCAATATACTGTTGGGAGGCGATGCTCTGGTTGACAATGGTTTTCAATTCCTGGCGGCTGTTAATCTGCTGAAGGGTGTCGTTGAATACAGCCACTAACTGTTTTTTTCGGTCCAAATAGGATGGTTTTGTCATTTTTCTTTTTATTTAATTTAATCTCAATAAATTGTGGACTTTTGACACGGTGTTTCATCTCCATTGCTGAAGTCCATTATTGATCTGCAAAAGTAATCAAATTCCAGATACATTATATTATATTGTATTTTTTTATTTCCATCACCCAACGCAATCGCCGCACAATGTTCCGCTCATCATGTTTTGTGCGATGTTTTAGGGACGGAGTTCCACCGTTCGTGAATCGATTTTCGCGCCGATTTCCGGAAAAACCTTCCAAACGTCCCTTCGTTTTGGAGCCTTTCCCATGCAATTGTAGCCGGATATTGCCTTACAGATGTTTTTAATCCTGCTGTAATTAGTTGTATTACATAAAATAAACTTTATTTAAAAAATTTTTTCACAAAAGGCAAATCCGTATCGCAAAAGGTAGTACTTTTGCAATCCCGAAACGGAGGGGCGCAGCCCCGTGTTTTGGGAGAGTTCTTTGAACAGGATGGAGATAAGCAGCAGACATCCCG
>CACYHG010000091.1 GCA_902774175.1 uncultured Bacteroidota bacterium | reverse complement strand
GGTGCAGAGCGGGTCATTTTCAATGACACGCTGTCCCCCTCCCAGATCCGAAATCTGCAAAAGCTCCTGTAAAAAATGTTGCACCAAAACAACATTTAAACATGACACATACCATTCATTTCGGTGAGGGCTGCGAGGCCCCGTTTTCGGAGGAGGAGGGCAGCGTGTGGTTGATTGACAAGCCGCTGCGATGGACCTCATTTGACGTGGTGAACAAGCTGAAACAGGAAATCCGGCGGCAGACGGGGCTGAAAAAGTTCAAGATCGGCCATGCCGGCACGCTCGACCCGCTGGCTGACGGCCTGCTGCTGGTTTGCCTCGGTCGGGCGACCAAGCGGATTGAGGAGCTGCAGTCGATGCCGAAAACCTATACCGGCACCTTTGTGCTGGGAGCCACCACTGCCAGCTACGATTTGGAGCATCCGGTGGAGCAGGTCTGTTCCGTGGAGAATCTGAGTGCTGAGGAGGTCCGGAAAACCTGTGAGGGGATGAAAGGGGTGCAGCAGCAGGTGCCGCCGCTCTTCTCGGCGGTCAAGCTGGATGGCAAGTCTGCGTTCAAGTATGCCCGGAAAGGGGAGGAGGTCGCCTTGAAATCCAAGGAGATAGAAATATATGACTTCATGCTGCCACGTATCGAACTTCCGGAGGTGGATTTTGAAATCCGCTGCAGCAAGGGAACCTACATCCGCTCCATCGCTCGCGACCTGGGTGCGGAATTGGGCTGCGGCGCCTATCTGAAGCGGCTGCGCAGGACCTCCATAGGTGAATTCAGTGTGGGGCAGGCCCTTCCGCTTGCTGCATATTTCGCTGACGGAAAACGCGGTTTCACTCCGCATCGGAAAAGAAATTTCGATGTGTAAATATATTTTGGTACAACCACATTTTGTAAAGGATAATCGTCTATTTTTGCATTTTGTTTCCTACAATTGAATAATAAAACAAATGTATTGATATTATGACAAAAGCAGATCAGAAAATCATTCAAAAGGAGGACATCGTCATCCGTTTTGCAGGCGATTCCGGTGACGGCATGCAGCTTTCCGGCACGCTGTTTTCCGACGCATCCGCGCTGACGGGTAACGATATCGCCACTTTCCCTGATTATCCGGCCGAAATCCGTGCTCCGCACAACACCATCGCCGGTGTGAGCGGCTACCAGGTGCATGTTGGCAGCCACATCTACAGTTCCGGTGACAAGTGCGACATTTTGGTCGCCATGAACCCCGCCTCGTTCAAGTCCAACCTCAAATGGGCCAAGAAGGGTGCTACGGTCATCGTTGATATCGACACCTTCACGGAGGATGCCATGAAAAAGGCCGGTTACGATTCCGACCCCTTCTCGGACGAGATGGAACGCGCCTACACCATCATCAAGGCGCCGGTGACATCATTCACCAACCGGATCGGTACGGAGCAGGGTGTGGAAAAGAAGACGACTGAAAAGAGCCGCAACATGTTCGCGTTGGGCATCATCTTCTATATGACACACAAATCGCTGGAGCAGACCTATGCCTATCTGGAGCGCAAGTTCGCCAAAAAACCGGAGATTGTCCGGCTGAACAAGGCTGTGCTGACCGAAGGCTATGAGTATGCTGACAAACTGGAGGTGATCCACTCCCACATTGTGGAGGTTGCTCAGGCGAAGATGCCGAAGGGCCGCTACCGCAACATCACCGGCAACGTCGCCACCGCATGGGGACTGCTGGCCGCTTCGGAGCGCAGCGGACGCCGCCTCTTCCTCGGCAGCTATCCCATCACGCCGGCCACCGATGTGATGGTGGAGCTTGCCAAACACAAGGCTTTGGGCGCAAGAGTTTTCCAGGCTGAGGACGAGATTGCGGGCATCTGCTCCGCCATCGGCGCCTCCTATGCCGGCGCACTGGCCTGCACCTCAACCTCCGGTCCCGGTCTTTCGCTGAAGAGCGAGGCCCTGGGTCTGGCTGTGATGGTGGAACTGCCTTTGGTTGTGGTTGATGTGCAGCGTGGAGGTCCCTCCACCGGTCTGCCGACCAAAACCGAGCAGGGCGACCTGAACCAGGCTCTTTACGGGCGTAACGGCGAGGCTCCGCTGATTGTGGTGGCAGCCTCCAGCAGCGCCAACTGCTTCTACTGGGCCTACAATGCGGCCAAGCTGGCCTTGGAGCACATGACCCCTGTCATCCTGCTCACGGACGGCTATCTGGGCAACGGTTCCCAGCTGTTCCGTATCCCGAAGGTGGCCGACCTGCCTTCAATCACACCGCGTTTGGCCACGCCGAACGATCCAAACTACCGTCCTTTCCGCCGCGATCCGGAGACCTTTGCCCGCGAATGGGCTCTCCCAGGCATGGAGGGGCTGCGTCACCGCGTGGGCGGTCTGGAAAAATGCCCGGACGGCCCGCTCAGCACCGATCCCGAAAACCATGCCCTGATGGTGCGCAACCGTCAGGAGAAGGTGGACAGGGTTGCCAACTACATCCCCGACCAGGAGGTGACAGGCAATCCCGACGGCGACCTGCTTGTGGTCGGCTGGGGCGGCACCAGCGGTGCGCTCACCTTGGCTGTTGAGGAGTTGAACAATGAGGGCAAGAAGGTTGCCTACACCCACTTCAACTACATCTGCCCGCTGCCGAAGAACACCGGCGACATCCTGCGCAGATACAAGAAGATTGTGGTTTGCGAGCTGAACAACGGCCAGTTTGCAGGCTATCTGCGCACCAAATTCCCGGAATGCCCCATGCATCAGTACAACAAGATTATGGGACTGCCTTTCGAGGTTGGCGAGTTAAAGGAATGTTTCACCAAAATTTTAGGAGAATAAGCCATGATGGAAAAACATTTTGTCCCCAAAGCGGACATCGACTATACCAAAACGGATTTCACAAGCGACCAGATGGTGAAATGGTGCCCCGGATGCGGTGACCACTTCATCCTCAGTGCACTGTTGAACACCTTCCCCAAGACGCACACCAAAAAGGAGAATATCTGCATGGTCTCCGGTATCGGCTGTTCCTCCCGTATTCCCTATTATGTGGACACTTACGGATTCCACAGCATCCACGGGCGTGCATGCGCCATCGCCACGGGCGTCAAGCTGGCCAACCCTGCGTTGAGTGTCTGGGTAAGCATGGGCGACGGTGACTCCATGGCCATCGGTGGCAACCATCTGATCCATGCCATCCGCCGGAACCAGGATTTGAACATCACCATCTTCAACAACGAGATTTACGGCCTGACCAAGGGGCAGTACAGCCCGACCACAAAGTTCGGGCAGGTGACAAAGACCTCTCCGTTCGGCACCATCGACTACCCGTTCATTCCGGGCGAGCTGGTGATGGGTGC
>CACYHG010000090.1 GCA_902774175.1 uncultured Bacteroidota bacterium | reverse complement strand
TTGCGCAAGGCGTTCTCCAGGAAGCGGACTTCCGCGTCACATTTTGGACAGGTGCCGGCGCAATCGCCCTCATAGTGGCACTCCGAATCCTCCCACGGAATGTGGTTCGCCTCCGCAATCTCCCGGCGGATCTTCTTCAACTGCTGGCAGGTGCTTTTTCCTTTGTACATGGCTGTGCTGTTTTTGAAAATGATTTTGCAAAAATAAACATTTTCCCGATACAATAGCCACACCCTTTAACGATTTTATAGAAAACTCACAACTCACAGATTCCCAGTTCCGATGATCATTTTCGTGAGGTCACGAAAATGATAGGCAAAACCTACTCTGCCAATGTGAATTCTATCGGCACACGGTAAACTGATCGTACACTTTTACCACGTTGTTTGCCAGGCTCCCATTTCGGCATCTGCCGCACAATGCTGACTGCTTCACTGTCCAATGCCGGATGAACACCTCGTAACACTTTGATATGAGACAAGCTTCCATCTTTTTCCACCACAAATTCAACATATACCGTACCCTCTATATCTGCACCTGCTTCCAATAATTTGGGATAAACAACCACATGATCTTTTATAAATTTGTACAAAGCATCAATGCCACCGGGAAAACATGGCTCTGTTTCATCTATAATACCAAAAAGACTGTCATTGTCCAACTCTTCCGTATTATCAATAGAATCAGGATTGTGTGTCGATGCAACATCTGTAGAATCGTTTTGGACCACTGACACAGAACTTACCGTGTCCAAAGAAGGAAGCGGTTTCCCTGTCGTCTGGTAGCTGCAGGCAGCCAGGGAGAGGGCCGCGCCCGACAGCGCAACCGCCTTTCCCAGCTGCAGCCCCTTGCGCAAGGCGTTCTCAAGGAAGCGCACTTCCGCATCGCATTTCGGGCAGGTTCCGGCGCAGTCGCCTTCGTAATGGCATTCCGAATCCTCCAATGGGATATTGTTCTGCTCCGCTATCATCTTGCGGATTTTCTTTAACTCTCTGCAGGTGCTTTTTCCTTTGTACATGGCTGGGAGTGTTTGAATGGGTTATATCAAATCGTTTTTCTTGAGCAAAGATTTCAATTCAGCATCTGTAATGTTTTCACAATCTGACTTATCATATATCTGTAATAATGTGACATCCGTATCCGATGAAGAAAACAGAACAACATGTGTAATGACTCTCGCGCCACCACTCTTTCCTTTCTGTTTTGAGGCAATAGCGAATCTGACTTTGCGCAATCCGAACTTGATTCCCGTCCCCATTGTCGGATTCTTTTTCAACTCGGACAGAAAAGTGACATAATCGTCTTTCATTGACGCATAGCGTTTGCTAAGTTTTTTCAGCGAACGCTCAAATTCAGATGTGGTGTATATGTTACAACTCATCTATCAGTTCCTCCGCGCGACGGCCTTTGCGTCCGGTTTTCTGCATCTGGTGAAATTCAGCGAAAGCGCGGTCAAGACTTGCCATCACCTCTTCCTTTGAATCGTCCTTCACTGATGCCACTTCCGTATATTTCCATCCTAATTTATGCATCACCCGTTGGAATAGTGAAAAATCGCTATTGGGAATACTAATTGTTACTTCTCGCATATTCGTTTTATTTTTATTGTAACGATGATTACCGCCAGTTTATTGCATAATATTACTTTTTTTCAACTAAAAAAGACAGCTTCCGAATCTCAATCTAATTTGAAATCTATAGGCAGGACGAAATGACAACTTACCGGTTTATCTGAATTTACATATTTTCCCGGCTCCCATTTTGGCATTTCCCTAACTACACGTACAGCTTCACTGTCCAATAAAGGATGAACACCATTCTTCACTTTGACATCTGAAATGTTTCCGTTTACTTCCACTACAAAACTTACTTCAACACTACCCTCAATGGCATCTTTTTTCGCTTTTTCCGGATAAACCAAATGTTCCTCCAAATATTTGTCTAAAGCGTTTTGACCGCCCTTGAATTCAGCAGATTCCACTTCTGCCGATTCAATTTCACTTTCAATAAAACCACATACTGCATCTATATCATCTGGCGATGGTGCAATTTTTATAGTATCCGTATCCGCCGAATCGTTCTGCATCACCACATCCGCCGAATCGACCGTGTCGTCGAACGGCATCTCCCCCGGTGTCTGGTTGCCGCAGGCGGAAAAGGCTAAGGCCGCACCGGACAGTGTGACCACCTTACCCAGCTGCTTGCTCATGCGCAGCGCGTTCTCCAGAAAGCGGACTTCCGCATCGCATTTCGGGCAGGTTCCGGCGCAGTCGCCTTCGTAATGGCATTCCGAATCCTCCAAGGGGATATTGTTCTGCTCCGCAATCATCTTGCGGATTTTCTTCAACTCTCTGCAGGTGCTTTTTCCTTTGTACATGGCTGGGGGTGTTTGATACAACTTTTCTCGAATAAATTTCTACCTTCGCTGGAAAAAATGTTGAAAATAGCGGCGCGGGACTTTTTTCAGCAGTTCGGAGACCGCACCCTCCCCTTCATATTGGGAAAGCTGATGGTCAGAGAAATAGCGTACAAAATTGGGATGCGCCCCTACATTTTTCAACCAGAACTGATACAACGGCTTGTGAAACAGAATTCGGGTTCGCATAACCGAACGGATGTTCTTCTGTATCGGACGGCACTTCACCGCATAACAGCGAACAACCGAATCAGGCTGCGCCAAAACAGCCTCCGCCGCCTGCATGCCGGAATAGAGCGACCAATAAAGCCCCTCACCCGTCAGCGGGTCGGCAAAACCGGCCGCATCACCGGCAAACAGCACATTATCACCGTAATACGGCTTCTTCAGAAAACCGCCTCCCGGCACAAAAGCTCCCTGAAACGGATATTTTTCAAGATTCCGCACCCCAATGCGTTGCAGGAAATCACCGAAAATTGCTTTGGTGTCCTTTTTCGGCTTTTCCGTACTGCCGATGCCGATGCAATAGCAGTCATTCTTTGGAAAGACCCAGGCATACCCCACGCCTATAACATCAAAATAAATGCCGATGCCCTCATAGTTGAAATCATCCCTGCTGACATTGATTTCCAGACAAAACAGCCTCTTGTCGATGGAAAGTCCGACCTGATGGCGCACCCAGCTGTTGGCACCGTCCGCCGCGATCAGGTAGTCGAAATTGAGTTCCTCCCCCGATTTGAGCACCAGTTTTTTCCCCTCCACATCCAAACTTACGGGCAGGTTTCCGTCCAACAAAGTTCCGCCTTTCTCCTGATAATAGCGCACAAGATAGTTGTCATAAACCTTGCGATACACTGTGTCAAAAGGAACTCCGATGGTTACGGAAGAGGCCAGCTCAAAACGGTTGTACAATTTCAGCTGCGTATGGACACCGGCGCTTACCTCCTGCCATATCTCGTTTTCAGCCCTGTCGTCAATAAGGCTGTTCAGCAGATCCTTTGTCTTGCGCGTTACCAGACCGCCACACAATTTCTGCCGTGGAAACTGCGCCTTATCAACAATACAAGTTTGGACACCAGCTTTCTGCAAAGCGATGCCGGCAGCCGCACCCGCCGGCCCTCCACCTATGATCAGTACAGGATAATACATGTTTATGGATTGTTTTGTTGTTTCTTTTCTTTCCAATAATCCGCACCGGCAATGCCAAGCTCATCCGGATCAAATACAGGTTTTTCCCCATTCTTCTGCTGCCGTTCGTATGCCCGCAAAGCCTTTATGGCTTTTTCAGAAAGCAGCAGTATTGCGATGATGTTTATCCAGGCCATTGTCCCCACACCGATATCGCCGAGGCACCAGATTGTCCTGGCCTCCTTGAGCGAACCGAAAAAGACTGACGCGACCACCGAAATGCGCAGCAGCCAGAGTGCAAGACGCTCCCGACGTCCCTTGCCCAAAAGATAGACAAGGCTTGTCTCCGCATAATAGTAATATGCCATTATTGTGGTGAAGGCGAAAAAGAGCAGTGCTATGGAGATCAGCATACCCGCCGCGGAATCGCCTATAAGCGTGGCCACTGCCGCGATTGTGTAGGAGACGCCCGGCTCACCAAGCCCCTCCACGGAGGATGCGGCCAGAACGTTACCGGCGGCATCAGTAACCTGATAGGTATGGGTGGCCAGAATCATCACCGCGGTGGCGGTGCATACGAGCAGGGTGTCGACATAGACGGAAAAGGCCTGCACCAGCCCCTGCCGTACCGGATGGCTCACCTTGGCGGCACCGGCCACAATCGCGCCCGTACCCTGCCCGGCCTCGTTGGAATAGATGCCGCGCTTCACACCCCAGGCTATTGCCGTGCCAAGTATGCCGCCGAAAACCTCATGCATGCCCATCGCCGAACGGAACATGTCGGAAAGTGCCGCCGGAACCGCCGGTGCATTGAAGGCAAGTATCACTATTGAAAGCAGGACATAGAGTATGGCCATGAAGGGCGCCACTACGGATGCGACACTGGCAATCCGCCTCACCCCTCCGATGACAACCAGTGCAATCAGCAACGCCACTCCGACACCGACATAGGCGGGGGGTATATGGAACGTGTCGGAAAAGGACATGGCTATGCCGTTGGACTGCACCGGCGGCATGAAAAGCCCGCAGGCCAGCAGCGCGCTGCATGCGAAAAGCACCGCAAAGGCCTTGCTCCGCAAACCCTTTTCAATATAATAGGAAGGGCCTCCGCGGAACTGTCCGCCCTTCTCCTCCTTGTAGATTTGTGACAATGTCGCCTCCGCATAGGCCGACCCCGCGCCGAGGAATGCTATTATCCACATCCACACTATGGCTCCAGGCCCGCCGTATCCGATGGCAGTGGCCACACCCACGATGTTTCCGGTACCGACCCTTCCAGACAAAGCGACCGCAAAGGCCTGGAAAGAGGATATGCCCACCTTCTGGGACTTGTCGGTGTGGAACAGAAGCCGGAACATCTCGCCGAAATGGCGCACCTGCACAAAGCGTGTCCGGATTGAAAAATAGAGTCCGGCACCGAGGCAGAGCGCTACAAGCGCGGGGCTCCAGACCCAGCCGACCACGGTTTCCACCACCGAAGAAAAATCCAATGACAATAATGAGAAATTCATTTTGCAAATATCCGCAAAAAAACGATATGGAATCCCTTACAAGGACTATTTTTTTTCATTAAAATCCAGCATGGGATATTCCGCCTGCAAACGTTCAAGTTCCTCATGCCATTGCTTTAGGAATTTAATGTATGCTTCGCTTTGGGGAAATGCAGGCCGGTGTCTCATCGCGGCTGACAACGCTTCGATCCGCCTGTTCAGTGCGACGGTCTCTTCCGAAAACGCCACGTAGGAAAAACAATTCCAGATGTATTCCACAGCCTCATCGGACGGATGGATTCTGTCTGAAGAGTAAAAACGGTAGTCCCGCAAATCATCAGTCATGATTTCGTATGCCGGAAAATAGAATGTCCCGCCAACATGTTCCGTAAGCCGCTGACAAACCAGCCGCAAGGAGGCCTTGCTCAGGCTGTTTTCTGAAAAATCGTTGCCGAGATACCGCACCGGACTCACTGTC
>CACYHG010000089.1 GCA_902774175.1 uncultured Bacteroidota bacterium | reverse complement strand
GGTAACTGATACCAGGACGCAGACCGATGTATATCACGTCAAAACCATGGTTGGCATCAAAGTTTCCGGTGGCATCCGCAAACAGTGAAAGCCGGTCCATCTGAAAGAAGTTGAAGCGCACATATGGATTCAAATACCAATAAAATACCGATTTTCTTTCTGTCTGCGATTCTGCGGTCGTGACATCCTTGCTCACGTTTATCAAACTGGTGCTAATCCCAACCGTCCAACGCGGATGGAATGAATATCCCGCTTCGGGCGAGAAATGAAGCAGACTGACCGTGTTTTCGGTTGTATAGCCAAGGCCTCCGCCCACATACCACTGGGCTGATACCGTTTGAATTGAAAAACAAAACACAGCAGAAATAGTTAACAAGAATCTATTTGTGTTCATTATTTTTGGAATTTTAATGTTTTTTACCTTAATTAAACCGAGTAAATTTTTATTTTAAATCGATTTGCAAAAGTACCATTTATTTCAACACATTTATCTGTCGCTCAACTAAAATAATGTCATAGGTTTTTATGGAACCTGGCAATGCCTGTATTCCAGTTTATTCCACAGAAATCAGCCGTAGCACTCACTCTTAAATCTATTTTGCTCAAAGGTCTTGCACAGCTATATATGATTCTGTATATCCCTAATGTGCTTGAATAGGTTCTTTCAGATAGAGTCACCAAACTCCTGCATCTTCTTTTTACCCTGCAATTTACAACCATTGTTTTGGATTCAATTATTGTTTGATGAATCGTCCAATCTCCGAACGTGACAGAAGGAACATCCGGGGTTAAAGACGCACTGGCTGAAACTTCAAAGTAAATGCCATATTTTCTATATGAAGCGACTGCTTTTAAACATGCCGTCCCATTTAGAATCATTGTTCCTGATACACAATTTGCAATTACATAATTACAATCATATTTTGCACTGCTTCCCCCTCCACATCCGTCCTCATTACATCTATTTTCAGATATCATCTCATAGGATTCAGAAGATGATTCTAACCGAAGGTTTTCTGTTTCTTCAAGTACATCATCATTTACTGAGAATACTTGAATGTTTGGATTACTGGTATTTTCATCCACCAGATCTTCCAAATCACTAATGTTATTTAATTCCAAAACATAAACATTTCCATTTTCCATATTTACCTTATAGATATAATTCCCAATGATTACTAATTTGGAAGCATTAAGAATTTTTTGCATGAAAATGCTGCTATAAGTAGTGTCTAACTGTGTTTGAATGCTTTCATCCTGCAAAAGTTTGTACTGATAAAGACTTGTGTAATTCAATGATAATCAATAAAATTCTCATAAGATGTAGTTGTTTCAAATGTTAAGATACCATTTGTCACACTTATTTCATCAGATATTGATACATCTAACGATGTTTTTGTGATTTGTTGTGAGGAATCGTGTGTTATATTCTCCTTCTCGCATCCCGCGAAAAACATCGCTCCTGCGAGGATTGCTGTTGCCATTATGGGCAGAATTTTGTGTGTTGTCATATTCTTTTTTATTATTAGAATCAAGCTACTGACATTTTTCCGCCTTTCGGCGCGGATGCGCTTTCGCCTTCCCCCACCCGAGAAACACTGGACCCAGCTTGAACCACCTCCCAGGTTTCCACAAAGGTGGCGGGAACCATGTTTGCGCTTTTACAAGTCCGCCGCTTGTCACCCCCACCCGCCCGGTTCCTTTTAAGGCAGGGGCAGCGTCTGCCTACAGGCGGGTCGTGTTTGAGTGACACAGCTGAATGTGCCGTTTGCAAAGGACATTCCTCGTTTGATGCAAAAATCATTTCAGTTTCATGTAAAGGTATTGCCTTGTTATGCCGGAACAGCTCAAATATAATGTTCATATAATTGAATATTCTCCGTCCAACACGTCTGACAGCACTTGCTGACACAACTCTTTCCAACCATTTACATATTATCATAATCAATTTAATTATAATACAATACAGGTGTTTTGGGTTTTCCCTTCCTGCTTTACAAAAGTATCACAAATACATGTTGGCAAGGATACCACAATCCTACTAATTTTGTTCTGATAATTGATTTTTTCATCAATCGGACAAACATGTGCTATTTTTGGCTACTTTTGCATTTGAGTTGAATTATATGACAATGTTTGAGTAAAAATATATCCTATGGAAAAAGATCCTGTCATCACCCTTGACCAAAACTTGCAGCAGTTCATGGCCTCAACGTATGCAAACAACCGTAATTATTTCAGCCGGGAAATGACCCTCATTACCGATTTTGGAGATATGAAGCAACGCATAATAATTAACCAGCCGTTCCGACCCAGGGAGCCACGATTGGTATATGTGCGGAAGGGGCATGCCGATGTGTTCATCAATATGAGGAAACACGTGCTGGAAGAGGGGATGCTGGCCATCCTGCCTGTAAACTGTATTTTTTCCGTAATTTCCGTTTCAAAGGATTTCACCCCTCTGATTATAGCCGGAAACGTGTCGGTTATGGACACCGGGATTGTATACGACACTCTTCTCATCAAACTTCCTGATGTGGAAAAGCATTTGGTGGAGACATTTTTTTCGCTTGCCATTGAGATGCTTAATTTGAGAAGTCCCAAGGAAAAGGCAATTAAACATCTGTTCCTGTCACTGTTCCATTTCAGCACGGAACTATATCGCCAGATAAACGACATTGTCGTGGGTGAAAAAAAGAAAAGTGCTTCAGAAAGAATAATGGAACAGTTCATACATTTGATTATGGAGGATGGCGGTGTCAGGCGTGACATACAATTCTATGCGAAAAAACTACAAGTTACACCCAATTACTTGAGCATCGTGGTGAAAAAGGAGACCTCTTCTACCGTATCACAATGGTGCAACAGACGTCTTGCGCTTGAAGCCCAGATGCTCCTTAAAGCTTCCAGGAACCTGTCATTGTCGGAAATCAGCGATATGTTGGGATTTCACAATCCATCACAGTTCGGTACATTCTTCAAAAAAGAGACCGGCATGACGCCGATGGAATACAGGAACGGAAAGGAGATTCCGCTGGGTGAGGCGGAAGAGAAAATTAATAGTTAATAATTAATAGTTAATAGATTAGAGTTGGTGGCGTGTGGGATACGGCATCGTTAAGGATAGTTGTTTAACTATAAACTCTTAACTATTAACTATAAACTGAAAGAATAGGCGCGCCACGTCTCTACATCAAAACGGCACATTTTTTTCATCCCTCACACAATATTCCACAACAATTCCGCGTTAGCGGATGTTGTATTCAGAAAAAACAATGAAAAGGATTTGTAGAGCGACACTGTTGCTGCTGGCAGCCATAATGCTGTGCGGAAAGGTTTCCGCACAGACCGCCATCCGTGCCGAGGCACGTCTGGATTCCACCCGGATGCTCATCGGGGACCAGACCGGACTGCACCTCACAATCACCGGCAGCAAGCTTCCCTCCCTGCTGCTGCCGCAACCATGCGACACCTGCCTGACAGGACTGGAAATAATAAAACGTATGCCGGCAGACACGCAGCGCAACGGGAATGGCACCATTATTTCACAACAATGGATTCTGACCGGATTCGACTCCGGCCAGTTCGTGATCCCCCCCTTCGCCATCTATGGCGCCGACTCCAGCCTGTTAGCAGAGACGGAACCGCTTCTGCTTGAAATCAACACAATTCCGGTTGACACCAACCTCGCCATAAAGGACATAAAGGCACCGCTGCAGGCACCGCTGACCTGGAAGGAGATCGGCTTCTTCATCGGAATCGGAGCGGCAGTGCTGGCACTGTTGGCAGGCATCATATACCTGATATACAGACTGAGCAGAAAAAAGAGGCAGCCGACAGGCGGAAAACGGGAAAAACCGGATGAGCCCGCCCACATCATCGCACTGCGTGCATTGGAGGAGCTGCGGCTGAAAAAACTGTGGCAGGAGGGGCGGCACAAGGAATATTATTCCGAACTTAGCGACATACTGCGCAACTACATGTACAACCGGTGGGACATCCCCGCAATGGAGATGGTGAGCGACGAGGTGCTGGATGCGTTGGAACAGCTCCACACGGAAAAGTCACTGCTGAACCAGCTGCGCACATCGCTGCGGACAGCCGACAGCGTGAAATTTGCAAAGGCCTGCCCGCTGCCGGACGAAAACAGCCAGGCATTCCAGGCGGTGTATGATTTTGTGACGGCGACCAAGGCTGAAGACAAACCTGTTGAAAAAGAGGGAGGGAAAGCAAATGCATAATTCTTTTCACCTGATACCGTACCTGAAAAGCCTGACCTTCGCCCATCCCTGGGTGCTGCTGCTGTTGCTGCTGGTCCCGCTGCTCGTCGCACTATACATCTGGAAAAACAAAAAGAGCCACGCAACCCTGACAGTCTCCTCGGACGAGCCGTTCCTCAAAAGCGGGAAAAGCCTGCGCACCCGCTGGCATTCCACCCCGTTTGTGCTCAGGATGCTCACGCTGCTCTTCCTGATTATCGCACTGGCACGCCCGCAATCCTCCATGTCGCACAGGAACAAGGACGTGGAAGGGATTGACATCGCCATCGCCCTGGACGTTTCGGGCAGCATGATGGCCATGGATTTCCGTCCAAACCGGTTGGAGGCATGCAAAAGCGTGATAAAGGAGTTCATTGACAACCGTCCCAACGACCGCATCGGCTTGGTGGTCTACAGCGCGGAAGCCTACACCCGCTGCCCTCTGACCACCGACCACCAGACCCTGCAGGAGGCGTTAGCCACCACAAAATTCGGCATCATTGATGACGGCACCGCCATCGGTGACGGTCTCGGTACCGCCATCAACCGGCTGAAAGAGAGCAAGGCGAAAAGCAAAGTGATCATCCTGCTTTCGGACGGTGTGAACAACGCCGGATACATGAATCCGATATCCGCCGCCGAAATCGCCCGCAACCGGAGCATACGGGTCTACACCATCGGCTGCGGCAGCATGGGCGAGGCTCCAATAAGCATTCCGGGTCAAGGGACATTCAACGCAAAAGTCGAGATTGACGAAGCTCTGCTGCGCAA
>CACYHG010000088.1 GCA_902774175.1 uncultured Bacteroidota bacterium | reverse complement strand
TGGTCGGGCTGACGGAGAAGGAGTATGTAAATATCCGTGAAAAATTGAAAACCATGGGGTGCATCGGTGTTGAAGCCTCGCGTAACTATCCGGAAAGCACGGAAATATGGTTTCGTCGGATTGGTTTGGGAAGATATGATTTCGTCCTATACAACCGCCCCATGACTAAAGAAGAAAAGGAGAATGCTTTGAACGACGACACGCTGATACCCTACAATGACAGCACTTTGTTCCAATATGGCGGCGGAGCAATCGGACTGCAAGTGTTTCCGAAAGGAGAAAAAGAGGCTTTTCTGAAAAAACATCCGCACTAAAACTCTGCATGGAGATACTTCCAGTCCGCTTCGGTGAAATCGGAGGTGTCGTCCTTGTAGTTGGGGGCGGGCATGTACCACCAAAGCGATTCGAAATAGCGGCGCAGGGCCGCATCGCGGAACACGTGGCCGCGATGAGCATAGGGCAGGTTGTGGACTACACGCTTCAGAAATGCCTTATCTGCAGGCACAACCTTGTTAGGATCATATGTGAAGAAAATAGGGTCTGAACGGTCGTAAGTGGCTCCGATATGAAAGGCACCTTTTTTGTCACAGCATTCATTATAACCCATCCCCATGATACGGAGTTCATTCTGCGGATGGAAATCGGTGAGGTGGATTTGAACAGCACCATTGCGCAATGCAAACTCATAATTATCCCCTGACCAGGATGAGCAATAGGGATTTTCGCTGGTTTTGCGTATCTTTCCCGCTCCTCTACTGACGACAAACTCTCCTCCAGGAAAAGCGTCTTCCAAAATCACGAAATGTTTGGCCGTGCTGTCGGCACATACAATAAGCGTGAAATCGTCAATCTTACCGCCTGCCCAACGTGCGGCTGGAGTCAGTTTGTAATCTAACATGTAGGGAATTCCAACCACTACTGACATGCGGTAGGTGTAGGTGTGATGCACATGGTTGAGACCCGGCTGGAAATCGGCGTTGAAATAGTAAACATACGAAAACGTAATGCCAGCTTTAATGTCAATGGGAAAGTAATCGTCTTCCCTGTTACTTTCCTCATAGAGGTCGTTGTTATCAAATATCCAATAGCGTTTTGAGGTGTCAACCATCTGTAGCGGAAGGGAATCTCGCACACAGGCGGCAGTGTTGCAGGCAAGGTTGCGTCCGTTCATTTCAACGGTGAAATTCCGGATGTTCGGGTGTGCGCCGCTGGGGTGGAACTTGTAGTCGTCGTTGTAGGGCGGATCCGCCTCAAAGCCCATCAGCAGGCGTTTTGTCTTGCTGCCCGGATTCCAGAATTCGTAATAGACGTCCACGCGGGCATAACCGTTGTCCATCAGGCTGATGGTAAGTATTTCCTTACGCACGCTGATGTCGGTCTCCATTAGCGGCACCAGCTGGTTCCCTTTTGTATAATAGGTGCCGTCGTTGGCAATGGCAGGCATTGCCGCGCATAACAGCAGCGTGGCAACAAAAATTCCACTGGATAATATTGGCCTCATTCTGTCGGGTTTATTGTTTGCATTGCGTTCTTTCAAACGGATATAACGCGGTAAAACTTGAATTATTGCATCGGACCTTGATGCAATATTTTTTTCTAATCAGGCAATAAAAATGGATAATTGGCGTTAATGATACAGTTTGAAATAACATAACATAATATAATGGCAACACTGACAATATCATACGACGGACGCAACAAAGCGGCCCGCAGTATTGTGGAGATTCTCCGCTCTTTAGATTTTTTTCAAATATCTGAGACCCCGTTGAAATCCCACCGCAAGACTGGTATTGAACTGGCCTACGAGGATGTGGCCGCCGGGCGTGTATATAGTGCCAAGGATGGCGCAGACCTTATTCGTCAATGCTTAGAAGATTAAGGGATGTATACGGTTAACTACACATCGCAGTTCAAACGGGCCGTCAAACTGTGCATTAGGCGAGGATTAGATGTGAACAAAATAGCGGAATTAGTTGATATTCTCCGCGTACGCGGCGTGTTGCCGCGTAAGTACAAGCCTCACAAGCTCTCAGGGTATAAAGGCGGCATGACATGGGAATGCCATATTGAACCGGACTGGCTGCTCATTTGGGAACAGAACGACACTCATCTAACCCTGCTTATGCTGGAAACCGGAACTCACTCAGATTTGTTCGGATAGCGGCGTCTATTCCGTTTATCAAAACATTATATGCCCCTCTTAGCAACAAACAAGTCGAAGAAAGACCCCTTGGATTTAGATGGCAAAGCCATGGACGTTGTCATTGGAGTTTTTTATTTTGCACTTAGTCTGGCTTTTCTTTATACGGGTTGCCTTATCATCAAACAGTCAAAATCAGACTCGTTTTTTATGTTTTTTGCATTGACTCTTATCTTTGCATATTTTGGTTTGATCATTATTGACAACTACCTGCGGTGGAACCGTGCAGAGGAGACTGTTTCGGTGGAAGATGGGATGCTTGTCATAGATTGTCGTGGAAGCATTTTACGGAAACACAAGAAGATTTCCCTGTCCGACATACGCAAAATAAAGAAGTTAGACAGATTTGAGATATTAAGGGGTATAGTTGCTCCCGATAAATTGCGGGTCGTATATTCTGGTATGCGCCGTTACCGTTTCGGCATTTGTATGGATTCGAAAAAGCGTGACGAATTGGCAAAAAAGATTATTGACTTGGCGGAAAAGCACATCACCTACAAATAATTCCGGTGTCCAGTCCCTACTTGTAACGTGCTAAAACTCTGCATGGAGATTTTTGCCAATGTGGCGAAAATATCTTTAATTTGTCTGTTCACAGTTTTTTATCATCTCCTTCACCTCATTGATTTCTTTTTCCAGCTCATCTTTGTCTAAGTTGATGCACCAGCGTTTGGCCAGCCGGTAATAGCGGAGGCTCTCCTTCAGATTCTTCTCCACACCAACCCCTTTTTTGTAGCATTCGCCAAGATTGGATGCTGCGCAATCAGACTGCTGGCGCACAGCGCGCCGGAAAAGGGAGATGGCCTTATCCGTGTCCTTCTCCACGCCGATGCCTTCCAGATAATAATATCCCAAGTCGTTCTGTGCAATTTCATTACCGCCTTTGGCGGCTTTTTCCGCCCAGTATATCTCCTTTTCAAGACTTTTTTCCGTATTCCAGTCTCCTGAGTAGTAGTTCCATGCCAGAACTTCCTGTGCAGTTGCGTCACCCTCTTCGGCAGCCTCGGTCATCAGTTTTTTTGCTTTCGGAAGGTTTTTCCGCACACCAACCACATCTTTGTAACAATATGCAAGCTCCCTCTTGGCAAGGGTGTAGCCGTTACGCACCGCACGTTTGAACCAATATACGGCTTTGGTGTAATCCTCTTCCACACCGATACCGAATTGGTAGTTTTCGGCAAGGTTCGACATGCCATAGACATCACCATGTTCCGCAGACTTGCGGTACCATTCGGTGGACAACCGGTCATTTTGTTCCACCCCTTTGCCTTCATAATAACACCATCCGAGATTATATTCCGCCAAACTGTCGCCTTTTTCCGCTGCCATGCGGTAGAGGGTCATTGCCTTCTCCATGTTGCGGTGCAGAGTCCTGTGACCATGCAAATAACGATATGCAAGTGTATTAATCTGGTCGGACTGTTTGGAGGTAAGCCGCTTGGCTTTCCTTAGGATCTCTAAGGCTTCATCGTATGTCATGGCGTTATGTTTTTCATATGTAACGCCATGAAACCGGAATTATTGCATTGCTTTTTGAAGTTTTTTTCTCCTCCCTGTAATAAACCGGGGGTTAAAAACGTTTTACTGTTGTCACAATTTAAAATTTCGACATCATGAGAAAAAACATTGCATTTGGTA
>CACYHG010000087.1 GCA_902774175.1 uncultured Bacteroidota bacterium | reverse complement strand
AACGTGTGACGATATAGTACAGCAAGCCGTAGATGAACGCCGCCGCCGAGCCGTAGAGTATGACAGGTCCGGCAATGGTGAATATCTTCGTGCCCACGCCGAGGATAAGCCCCTCAGAGCGAGCCTCGATAGCAGAGGAGCTCACAGCATTCGAGAAGCCTGTTATCGGCACGAGAGTGCCTGCACCTGCGTGCTTCGCGAGCCGCTGATACCAGCCGAGCCCGGTCATTACCGAGCTTGCGGCAATGAGGATAACGGACGTCCACAGTGCGGCGGACTCCCTGTCGGCTCCGGCAGTCTCCATAAACATACGTATTATCTGTCCGGCAGCGCAGATAGCTCCGCCCGTGAGAAAGGCGGCAGAGACGTTGACCTTTACGTTCGACTTCGGCGAAGCATTGCGGCTCATCTCGCCGTATACCTGCGGTGTTATATTCATAGAATCATCTCCTTTTGGCGGATAGGGATAGGCGTCTTTGAAGCTGCTCCGCGCGGTGTTCAGGCGGCTTTTGACCGTGCCCAATGGGATTTGCAGCCGTTCGGACATCTCTTCATAGGAGAGCTCCTGGAAATAGCGCATCTCCACAAGTTCGCGGTATTCCTGTTTCAGCATGCCGACATATTGCCGCAGCAGCAGTTCACCCTCCTTCTTGCAGAGCTTCTCCTCCGGAGAGAGCATCCCGTCCGGAATGTTGGTGTAGGGTTGGCGTATGCCGTCGCTTGTCTCGTAGGTGTCGTCCATCAGCACGTATTTGAGCCGTTTGCGCCGGAGATAGTCGATGCAGTTGTTTGCGGCAATTGTGTAGAGCCATGTGCTGAAGGCGTAGTTCTTGCTGAATTCGGAGAGGTTGCGGAATGCCTTGCCAAAGGCTTCGATAGTGAGGTCCTCCGCTTCGTATGGGTTATTCACCATTTTGAAGATCATGTAGTATAGGGAATCCCTGTGACTCTCCATCAGGGCGGTGTAGGCCCTTTGGTCACCATGGTTCAGCGCTTCGTCAACCAGTTGGTTGTCACGCTGTATCCGTTTTGCCGATTCCTTGGACAATTCCATTTTCTGCCGAATTATTTCCCACTATAACGCGGCTGAAATTGTTTTAGTGTGCATGAATTGTTTTTTTTCTGAAAATTTTTTCAAAAAAATTCAAGGGGAATCCTCTTTGTGAAATTTTTATGCATCATTCCGCAAAACATATCCGAAAAATGAGGATATTTGCATTTTTATGCAAGTATTGTCAAAATGAAGTTCACCATTGCGGAAATCGATCCCCGCTCCAAGGCGCGGGCAGGATTGATGGAGACCGGTTCAGGTCCCGTCGAAACGCCGATTTTCATGCCGGTCGGAACGGTTGGTGCCGTTAAGGGCGTGCACCTGAAGGATTTGAAGGAGGAGATAAAGGCGCAGATAATTCTGGGCAACACCTACCATCTTTACCTTCGTCCCGGCATGGAGGTGCTGGAGGCCGCCGGCGGACTTCACCGTTTCAACGCATGGGACGGACCCATTCTGACAGACAGCGGCGGATTCCAGGTCTTTTCGCTGAGCCACCGGCGCAAAATTACGGAGAGCGGAGTGACATTCTCCTCCTACATTGACGGCTCCGTGCACAAGTTCACGCCCGAATCGGTGGTGGACACACAGCGCATCATCGGCTCCGACATAATGATGGCGCTGGACGAATGCACACCCTATCCGACCACGCACGAATATGCCCAAAAGTCGATGGAGCGGACGCACCGATGGCTTGAACGTGGGGTGGAGCAGTGGCGGCAGACCGCGCCCCTTTACGGACGCCACCAGTCTTTTTTCCCTATTATCCAGGGCAGTGTGTTCCGTGACCTGCGGGTGAAATCGTCGGAGTTCATCGCCTCCATGGAATGCGACGGCAACGCCATCGGCGGGGTCTCCGTCGGGGAACCGACCGAAGATATGTATGCAATGACAAAAATATGCTGTGACATCCTGCCCTGGGACAAGCCGCGCTACCTGATGGGGGTGGGCACACCGGCCAACATTTTGGAATGCATCGCGTTGGGTGTCGACATGTTCGATTGTGTGATGCCTACGCGTAACGGAAGGAACGCCTGCCTGTTCACCAAAGAGGGCATCATCAACCTGCGCAACGAAAAATGGAAGTTCGACTTCACGCCGCTGGATGCTGAAAGCCCGCTCTTTGCGGATAGGGTCTACACGCGGGCCTATCTGCGTCATCTGTATATGAACGGGGAGATGCTGGCCTCCATGGTGGGCAGCCTGCACAACCTCCATTTTTATCTTGAACTGGTCCGCGAGGCGCGGCGGCACATTCTTAACGGGGACTTTACGGAATGGAAGGATTCCGTGGTGCCCATTTTGTCACGAAGAATATGAAATACTACATCATAGCAGGGGAAGCGTCGGGAGATATGCATGCCTCTAACCTGGTGAGGGCGTTGCGGAGGCAGGATGCGCAGGCGGAGGTCCGCGCTTGGGGCGGCGATCGTCTTCAGGAGGCCGGTGCTGTGATGGTGAAAAATTACAAGGATATGGCCTTCATGGGATTTGTGGAGGTCCTGACCCATCTGAAAACCATTTTTTCGCTTCTGGGCCTATGCGTGCGGGACATTCTGCAATACCGTCCCGATGTGGTGGTGCTGGTCGATTATCCCGGGTTCAACCTTCGGGTTGCAAAACGTCTGCACCGCTCAGGCATACCGGTTTACTACTATATTTCGCCGCAGGTGTGGGCCTGGCACAAGTCCCGCATCCGCCAAATCCGGGAATATGTGGCGGAGATGTTTGTGATTCTTCCCTTTGAGAAGGTTTTTTACGCACAGAACGGCATGGAGGTGCATTATTCGGGGCATCCCCTGCTGGACGAACTCTCCCGTTTTTCGGAGGATTCGGGTTTCATGGAACGTAACGGCTTGGGTGGAAAGCCTGTCATAGCGCTGCTTCCGGGAAGCCGCACGCAGGAGATCCGCCGCATGCTGCCGGTGATGGCTGAAACTGCCAGGGCGTTTCCGGAATACCTCTTTGTCATTGCCGGCGTGAAGCACCATGAGGCGTTGTACCAGCCATATATTTCCGAAAATTTGCGAATTGTTTATGGCGAAACCTACCCGCTGCTTGCGCACAGCACTGCCGCGCTGGTAACTTCCGGCACAGCCACGCTTGAGACGGCGTTGTTCGGGGTTCCTCAGGTTGTCTGTTATAAGGGGAATTATTTCTCATACCTGATAGCCAAGCATCTGATAAAGGGCATAAGTTATATTTCATTAGTCAATCTGATAGCGGATAAGCAGGTTGTCACTGAATTGATACAGAAGGATATGAATGCGCAATTGCTGAAACGGGAGCTTGCCGCCCTGCTTACGGATGAAAGCCGGAATCGGGTTCAGGATGAATACCGGACGATTCGTCTGCGTCTGGGTGACGGCGACGCTTCCGGCCAAACTGCAGCCGCCATGATACATTGTTTGAAAAAAAATTAAAAAAATTTTTGAACATATGCAACAAAACGGACGTATAAAACATCTATATGGAAAAGGCATTATTATGCATAAAACGGAACATAAACAGAAAATAGTTCATAGTATGAAAGGTAATAATATGAGTCTCAAACATCTATTACGTGCCGGAGCCGTTTCCCTGCTGCTGATTGCAGGGCTGTCCGGCGTGCGTGCGCAGGGTACATCCTGCCCGAACCTTGACTTCAGTTTCAAGAACTTCCAGAACTGGATCTGTCAGATTTCAAATTCCGCCAGTACCAGCAACACCGCCTACAGTGCGCTGACATGGACCGGTATGGCTGCCGTTGACGGCCGTCACACCATCATGACGGACATCTTCGAGACGGACCCCCGCACCTGCAACGGTCCGGAGCCGAACACGGAGCTGTCGCTTGTGCCTGAGGGCTTCAACCAGTCCGCAAAAATCGGTAACGAGGGGACGGGTGCGAATGCCGAGTGCATCAAGTACAACATGACGATCGACAGCAACAACGCGCTGCTGCTGCTGCACTTCGCGGTGGTTTTCGAGGATCCTAACCATCCTGCGGCGAACCAGCCGCGTTTCGAGATGCGCATCCAGGACACGAACGGCAACCTGCTGAACGTGCCCTGCAATACCTACACCGTTGTTTCCGGCGCGGGCATATCGGGGTTCAACGACTGCGGCTCCAATGTGCACTGGCGTGACTGGACGACGGTGGGCGTGAGCCTTCTCGCGCTGATGAACCAGAGAATCCAGATCGTGTTCACCTCCTCCGACTGCAGCCAGTCCGGTCACTACGGATACAGCTACATGGTGGGCGAGTGCCAGCCTATGAGCATCGACGTGCAGTTCTGCGAGGGCTCCAACGTGGCCCGTCTGACGGCGCCTATCGGGTTCACGTCGTACACGTGGCGCGACAGCCGTGGCAACGTGGTGGGTGTGACGCGAAAGTTCAACGCGCAGAACCCGCCAGACGGTACTGTGTACACCTGCGAGCTGATGTCTGCAATCGGTTGCTCGTCGAAGTTGTCGGCGGTGATCCAGAAGACGATGATCGCGCCTGAGTTCATGCACTCTCTTGACACCTGCGCGCACGAGGTGACGCTGATCCAGGTGGCCTACGCTACTGGTTCG
>CACYHG010000086.1 GCA_902774175.1 uncultured Bacteroidota bacterium | reverse complement strand
GAACTTTCCCTTCAGGTCGACCATGGGACGCGGTTCGTCTTTGAGGTTGATCATGAAGAGGGAGGGGATGCCGGACAGTCTTGCCACTTTGGCGTCGTCCGCGCCGAAGGTCGGGGCAATGTGCACAATGCCGGTTCCGTCCTCCGTGGTCACGTAGTCGCCAGGAATAACGCGGAATGCCTCGGCGGACTTGTCGGTGATATTTCCCTCCACAATTTCGCTGGGCTTCACCCACGGGAAAAGCTGCTCGTAATGGATTCCGAGAAGTTCGCTGCCCTTGTAATGTCCGATGACACGGTAGGGGATTATTTTGTCTTCCTTGTCAAAAACCATTTCCTTTTCAGCACCTTGCGGGTCGAAATAGGCGTTCAGCCTGGCCTCCGCCATCAGACAGAGCATGGGGGTGCCATGGTATGGCTGGAAGGTCTCCACCGCCACATACCCGATTTTCGGTCCCACACAGAGTGCGGTGTTTGATGGCAGTGTCCATGGAGTGGTTGTCCATGCCAGAATAAAGAAGTCCTTTGCAAAAGCAGGGTCGGCCTTGGCGTAGATTTCATCCAGCACAGGATGCGGCTCCCTGCGCACGCGGAACTGTGCGGTGCAGGTGGTGTCCTTCACGTCACGGTAGCAGCCGGGCATGTTCAGCTCGTGGGAGCTCAGTCCGGTTCCGGCGGCGGGGGAGTAAGGCTGGATGGTGTAGCCCTTGTAAAGCAGCCCTTTCTTATATATTTCTGAAAGCAGGTGCCAGAGGGTCTCGATGTATTCGTTCTCAAAGGTGATGTAGGGATGCTCCAGGTCGACCCAATAGCCCATCTTCACTGTCAGGTCGTCCCATAAATCCTTGTATTTCATTACCTCCTGTCTGCATGCACGGTTGTAGTCGTCCACTGAAATCTTTTTGCCGATATCCTCCTTGGTGATGCCGAGGTTCTTTTCCACGCCGAGTTCCACAGGCAGTCCGTGTGTGTCCCAGCCGGCCTTGCGACTGACATGGAATCCTTTCTGCGTCTTGTAACGGCAGAAAATGTCCTTCAGGGTGCGCGCCATCATGTGGTGGATACCCGGTTTGCCGTTTGCGGAAGGGGGGCCTTCATAAAAAATAAATGGGGACTCACCTTCGCGCAGCTCCATGCTTTTTTGGAAAGTCTTGTCATCCTCCCAGAAACGAAGGATTTCCTTGGCGGTTTCAACCAGGTTAAGGTTCTTGTATTCAGTGTATTTCTTTTCCATTGTCATGATTTTAGAAAAACTTGCAAAGTTCCGAAAAAAAACAATACGATTTGCATCCTTCGGAAAAAAAAGACTTTTCCTCCATGAAGCACAAATTTCCGCATTTTTTTCCCGTTTTTGGATGAAAACCCCGAAATATTGCATGCTTTTTCATGCCAAAAAATGGTGACGAACCGGCCCATTCGTCACAACTTCCCCTGTTTCGTCCCTAAAAACGGCATTTTCGTCCCAAAAACGGCCTTTTTCGTCCCTCTTGCGGAATGACGGTAACACGCCTGCTTTTGTACAGACAATCTTTACTAATTTTGCAGCGCAAAACCAAAACAAGTTAACGGAGGTAACCATGATAAGCACTTTCGGGGATTCGATAATGCGGGGCGTGATGTCCGACACAAAAAAGGAGAACGGCAGGCCCAAGTACAAGATTTCGGAGCAGGGCTTTGTCAGCCGCTGCGAGCGGAAGCTGGGTGTGAAAATTTTGAATTTCTCCTGTTTCGGCAGCACCACCACACAGGGGATGAAATATATGGAAAGGTACGGCAGCGAAGTGAAGGGGAGTAATGTCGCCGTTTTCGAATATGGTGGCAACGACTGCGACTTTGACTGGGCGGCCGTGGCCGCCGAACCGCAGAGGCAGCACCAGCCCAAGGTGATGCTAAAACGTTTCGTGCAGCAGTACAACGCGCTTATTGACAGCGTTAAAAAAATGAATATACGGCCTGTGATCCTTTCCATGCCGGTCATTGACCCAGACCGTTTTTTCGAGACAGTATCGTTCGGCCTGAACAGGGACAACATCCTGCAATGGCTGGGCGGCAGGACAATCCGCATCTCACATTGGCACGAGATGTACAATTTGGAGCTTTTCAAACTGGCCAGGCAAAGGGATGTCCCCATTGTGGACATCACCTCGCCCTTTCTGGAGCAGGCGGACTACGACGATTACCTTTGCGCCGACGGCATCCATCCCAACGAGCGCGGCCACGCCCTCATCGCCGAGGTGCTGATGTCGAAGGCTAAGGATTTTCCGGGGTTACGGTAGGCAAGGCGTCAGGAAATTTCTATAATATAAACCAGATAAATTTGGTGTCTTATAGTAATTAAAAAACATATCCAACTCTGCTATCCAAATGTCATTCAAAAGTATACAACTATAACTCTGTGGTCCTCTTACTGGAGTGACAACACTTCCATCCTCCATCATGACTCTGTTATGGTCAATGGAAAAATAGGAAACCAGATAAAAGTCATAAATACTATCTTTTTTGATTAATTGAAGATTTGTCAATTTGTCTTTACGGCCAGGCACGGAAATGATTCGCATATAACTGCTGTACAAACTGTCACTTAACAGGTGTAATTGGATGATATATACCGGACATTTCTTCAATTTGCCATTCACCAAAGTGTAATTGTTCTTCTTTTTGATGATTTCTTCCACTTTGCATGTCACTGTCTGACTGTCTATACGGACATGGACACACTTGTGATTGTCCAAATATTCCTTTGCTGACCAGATTTCACCTGTCGTATTGGAATTGCTGTCCCGATCAAGTTCACGCTTCAAAAGACTGACAAGAAAAGCTTTAGCCTCCTTTTTATTTGTGATTCCAATACACGGATAAATATCGTTCTGATGAATACGGCGATACCAATATTCTTCACCACATTGTGAAAAACAATCATTTAAAAAAAACGAACAGATACTTATGGCTATTATTAATCTTACTGCTCCTGACATATCTCACTATTTTTTTAATCCACTTCAAAAAGCTAATACATTTCATTTCCTTTTTATTACATACTTTTGGTTAGGTGCATTTTTGGAATCAGGCTGTGTTCGCTCAAGAAGACCTCTATCAACAAGGAAGTTGATGAACCTTACAATGTTTTTATTCTGATATGATACATTTATATATTCCAATATTTCTCTACTGCTTCTTGGCATAATGCAATATGCCAATATTGCTTTATGCCTTTCTGATAAGTGAATCTCACTATCAGAAGGATTGGTTTCTAAATTACTATCAGAGTAGGTATCAGAGTAAGTATCAGAGTAGGTATCAGAGTAGGTATCAGAGTAGGTATCAGAGTAGGTATCAGAGTAGGTATCAGAGTAGGTATCAGGGTTACTGTCAGAGCTACTATCAGAGTAAGTGTTTAAGTTAGTGTCTACGTTAGGTCTCTTGAAGGTAATCCAAACAAACAGTCCGTCGGTGCCGTACTTGGGTTCGGGCACACCTGCCGCTTTGCAGGCATCCACCATTCGGTTCACTCCAGTGCCCCAACTTTCAAGATAGGCAGTCATATAAAGGGCATTTGCGATGATGGGGTTTCGTGGATAAGAACGGTGCGGAAGTTTTATAGTTTCAATGGTCAGTTCGTTGGGCAGATGCCCCGCGTTCTCTATCTCCACACGGTCGTCGAACACTGCGATTCCGACACTTCCGCTGGGCGAATCTAATTGACGGTGACACAAGGCATTGGTCAGTGCTTCGCGCAACGCCTCAAAGGGTATCTCCAACTGTTCTTCACGGCGAAGCCCCCTTACGACACCACTTTGGTTCAGATGCTTGAACAGAAACGCCAAACCCGCATCGAGCAGTTCGAAGAAATTGCCGTTGACGCGCATATTGTCGATAAAATCACGCTTTTCTGTGCCACGAAAACGCGCCATCCGGAGCAGAAACTGGGGATAATCCTGCGGCCGTTTGGTGAAGAGTGCCGCAGCGGCATTCTTAATCTTTCCGTTCTCAACCATCGCAAATTTGTCGAGTAAGGTCATCGTGTCCTCCGATGCGGAAGATGCCGGCATACGTCCCTTGTTGATGCCATACAACACCGTATTCCGTATCTTTCTTTCATCCAAATCTTCCAGATAAAGGAAATCCGGCGTTTGGCTTTCCCATGCAAAACGGGCGGGATTGCTGCGCCGCAAGCGTTCCTCAAACATAGCGCGAGGCATCTGCACAGTGGTACTCTCTACCTTGTAATAGGCACGGCCGTCGTAGGTATAGGGCGCATCGCCGAATTTGGCCGCTTCCACATGAAGACCGATTACAAAGTTGCCAGGCCGTTCCGGAACCTCAATTATCTCCAGTGGTAACTTTATGGCAGGTTCTATCTTTGTGATTTCGTGAGCAATCTCGCGTTGAGTGCTGTCACTAACATTCTGCCCCAAAATCTCCAACTTGGGCGTGATGCCGAAAAACAGCCAGCCACCATCGGCATTCAGGAAAGCGCATAGCGTCTGCATGCCTTTTACCAGCTCGCCAGTGCTCTTCTTCAACTCCAGCACACGGCTCTCATCGTTTGCGATTATTTTCTTTATATCATCTATTGTCATAAATGAATCCACTTCAAAAAGTTAATACACCACAATAACGCGGTCTTGCGCGGAAAATTGTGCGAGCCTGAAATTATTACAGTAGCGCGGCCAGGTGATTGAAAACCGGTCGAAGCTGGTGGGTGAGAAAAGCAGCAGCATCCCGAAAACAAAAAGCGGCACACCGGCGGTGTGGAAAAGAAAACCTTTTTTTGATGCG
>CACYHG010000085.1 GCA_902774175.1 uncultured Bacteroidota bacterium | reverse complement strand
TAGGACCGCTTTTGAAAGCGGCCCTATCAGTGGAGAATACGGGACTCGAACCCGTTACCTTTTGATTGCGAACCAAATGTTCTACCAGATGAACTAATTCCCCATCGTTATCTATTGCAGGGGGCCTGCCGCTACAAGGCGTTTCCCCTCTTCGTTGTCGGTGAAGTTTTCAAAATTTTTGACAAAGGACTGCGCCAGCTCCATCGCCTTGCGGTCGTATTCGGCCTTGTCCTCCCATGTGTTGCGCGGGTTCAGGATGGAGGTCTCGATGCCGGGCATCGCCTTGGGTATCCAGAGCCCGAAAGGCTGCACCTTCTCAAAATCGCATTTTTCAATCTCCCCATTGTGGATAGCCTTGATGATGGCGCGGGTGATGGAGAGGCTCATGCGCTTGCCGACACCGTAGGGGCCGCCGGACCATCCTGTGTTGATCAGGTAGGCGTGGCTACCGTGCGCTTTCATCTTTTCAGTCAGACGCTGGGCGTAGACTGTCGGGTGGAGCAGCAGGAACGGTGCGCCGAAGGCGGATGAGAAGGTGGGCTGCGGCTCCTTTACGCCGCGTTCCGTACCGGCCAGTTTTGCGGTGTATCCGCTCAGGAAATAATACATGGTCTGGTCTTCCGTCAGGCGGGCGACAGGGGGCAGGATGCCGAAGGCGTCTGCAGTCAGGAAGATTATGGTTTTGGGGTGTGTGCCTTTGGAGACCGGCTTTACAATATTATTAATATGGTAAATCGGGTAGGAGACACGTGTGTTTTCAGTCTTGCTGTCATCATCGAAGTCGGGCTCGCCCTTTTCGTTGACGACCACATTCTCCAGCAGGGCGTCCCTGCGGATGGCAGCGTAGATGTCCGGTTCCTGTTCCTTGCTCAGGTGGATGCATTTGGCGTAGCAGCCGCCTTCAAAGTTGAACACGCCCTCGTCGTCCCAGCCGTGCTCGTCGTCCCCGATGAGGGAGCGCTCCGGGTCGGCGGAGAGGGTGGTCTTTCCGGTTCCGGAGAGGCCGAAGAAGAGGGCAGTGTCGCCATCCTTGCCCTGGTTGGCGGAGCAGTGCATGGCCGCAATGCCTTTCAGCGGCAGGAAATAGTTCATGATGGAGAAGAATCCCTTTTTGATTTCACCTCCGTACCATGTGCCGCCCACCACCGCCATGCGGTCGGTGATGTTGAAGGCAACGTAGACCTCGCTGTTCAGCCCGTCCTCCTTCCAGTCGGGATTGGTGGTCTTGCAGGCGTTGAGCATGACAAAGTCGGGCTCGAAATCCTTCAGTTCCTCCTCCGTCGGACGGATGAACATGTTCTTCACAAAGTGGGCCTGCCATGCCACCTCTGAAATCACACGGATTTTCAGGCGGGTGTTTTCGTTGGCACCGCAGTAGGCATCAGTGACGTACAGTTTTTTATTGCTAAGCTGTTTCTGACTTATTTTCAACAACTTGTTCCAAACCTCCGGGGTGATGGGCTTGTTGTCGGAACCCTTGCGGTTCGGTCCGGCCCACCATACATGTGGTTCGGTGTTGGCGTCGCGTACGATGTATTTGTCTTTGGGTGAGCGTCCGGTAAAGATTCCGGTGTCCACATTTACGGCTCCCAGTGTGGTCTCCGTGCCATGCTCGTATCCTTCCAAACCCGGGGCGGTCTCGTGCTTGTAGAGTTCCTCATAGGAGAGATTGTGGAATATCTCAACGGTGTTGCTGATTCCGTATTTCTGTAAATCCATCATGCTCATTGTGTTATTTAATCGTACTTAAAACCTTTCCGTCTTTGTTGACGGAATGCAAAAGTAGACATTTTTTAAATATGCCGGTCATGTGGTGTGAATTTTTTTTGCTACTCCGTTTTACCGCTGACAACAATCACAATCTCACCCTTGACACTCTCATTACCGCTGAAATGTGAGACCAACTCCTCCAGCGTGCCCCGCCGGATCTCCTCATGCACCTTGGTCAGTTCGCGGGAGACGCATGCGTCGCGTCCGCCGCCGCAGTGTTCTGCCAGCTGCTCCAACGTCTTGAGCAGCCGGTGCGGAGATTCGTACAGCACAAATGTCTCCTCCATCTCCGCAAGCCGGAGCAGTGCGGTCTGCCGTCCCTTCTTATGTGGCAGGAATCCGTAAAAGAAAAAGCGGTCGCAGGGGAGGCCGGAACCGACTATCGCGGTTACGAAGGCGGAGGGGCCGGGTAGGCATTCCACAGGAATCCCCTGCCGCACACATTCCCGCACAAGCAGGAATCCGGGGTCGGAAATGCCGGGCATTCCGGCATCGCTGACCAGGGCAACCTTGTCCTTGCACTCAAGCATCCGGATGTATTTCTGGAGCTGGCTGTGCTCGTTGTACTGGTGGTAGGGCATGCAGGGGGTGGTGATTTGGTAATGATCCAGCAGGTGCCGCGTGGTGCGGGTGTCCTCCGAAAGGATGCAGTCCGCTTCCTTCAATGTCCGCAACGCCCTCAGAGTGATGTCCTCCAGGTTGCCGATAGGGGTCGGTATGACGTACAGCCTGCCCATGTCACCTGTTTTCTGTGGAGGTTGTGGCCGGACTTGGCTTGTGGGCGGAAACGTAGTCGATAAGCAGGCGGAACAGTCCGTTCTGGTTTCCGAAGCTCATCGCCTCCGGCGTGTCGTATTTGCTGTGGTAGCGTCCCGATTTCCCCATGCCGTAGATGAAGAATGTCCTGCATCCCTTTTTGTAGAAGGGGTAGTGGTCGCTGTTGGCCGTGGCCTTGCGCGGAGCAACCTTCTTCAGGTAGTTGTGCTCCCCATTGATACGGGTCATCAGGTCGAAATCCTCCTGGAAGTCCGGTGCGCAGACAACGGTGATTCCCTCCTCGTTGGTGCCGACCATGTCAAGGTTGATGAGCATCTTTATCTTGTCCAGCGGGAGAATCGGATGTTCGCTGTTATAAAACGAGCCGACCAGTCCAACCTCCTCACCTGTGAAGAGCATGAATGCGATGGAATAGTCCGGGCGGTTTTCGGGCAGGCTGTAGTGCCGTGCCAGATCCATCACAAAGGCTGCGCCGCTGGCATTGTCGTTGGCGCCGTAGAAGGTGTAGTCCCTGCCGAACTTGCCCAGATGGTCGTAGTGGCCGGTAAAGACAAAAAAGCTGTCGGGGCAGCTCTTGCCCTCAATGTAGCCGCAGAGGTTCTGCGATGGGTATTTCTTGCAGAAACGCTGGTCTAATGAGATGTCCACCTGTTTCGGCATCTTTTTCAGGCAGCTTTTAACCACATTTATAGTGGTGTGTTCCATGGGGTGCTGTCCGTAGCCGATGTGCCATCCTATCAGCTTATCGCTGACAATGATGTATCCTTTGGCATCCAGCGAATTGTACATGAAAATATGGTTGGCTACTTTGAGTATCGCGTTCTGGACGGAATCCTTCGGATTCAGGCCGCTGATGTCCATGCAAACAAAGCAGTCCCGATAGCGCTGCCCAGGTTTTTTCAGCGCTTTGGCCATCCGTTCCAACTTGAGCGTCTTTACGGCAAAGCTGCCTTTCGCTCCTTTTGAGTAGGCCATGAACTCCACGTTGTCGAACAGCACAAGATCGGAATCCTGCGTGTCGAAGTGGATGTAGGCATCACCCTCGAACAGGTTCATGTCGATGGGGACTGGCTGGCGGTAGTCAGCGCCCCAGTGCCGCAGGCCTAGACGCCGCATCTCTTCGGAGAGGAACTGCGCGGCGATGCTGTCCCCACGGAGCGAGTATCCGCGCCCACGGAACTCCTCGGAGGCAAGTTTGTATACCAGCTGGCGGTAGTATAGGCTGTCCTGGGCTGATGCCGGCCTGATTGCGGCAAGCGTTGCGAGACAGAAAAGTGTCAGTAGAAAACGTCTCATGACATTAGTGTTTGTTTTGTTTGGAAAATACAAAGGAGACCGTTTTGGCGGTCTCCTTTGAAAAAAGTTCTCATGTTATTTCAGCCGCCTGAACTGGCAGGTGAAATGGCGCATCAGTTCGGCCTCCCATGTGATTTCCAGACCGCGTTTGATGGTGTCGCGGCGGTCGTACACATTCTTCAGCGCGGCGGCGATCACATCCATGTGGTTGTTTGTGTATACGCGGCGCGGGATGCAGAGGCGAACGAAGTCGTTGCCTCCGAAGCGGTTCTCGCGGGTCACGGGGTCGCGGTCAGCCAGGACGTAGCCGATTTCGCAGGCACGGATGCCGGCCTCGAGGTAAAGCTCGCAGGTCAGCGTCTGGGCGGGGAACTCCTCCTTAGGGATGTTGGTGAGCACCTTGTCGGCATCGACGAAGATGGCGTGTCCGCCGGCAGGACGCTGGTAAGGAATGCCGTACTCGTCAAGTTTCGCAGCCAGATAATGCACCTGTTTGATGCGGGTCTCGACCATTTCAAACTCGATGTTCTCCTTCAGACCGACTGCCAGTGCGTCCATGTCGCGGCCGTTCATGCCGCCATAGGTCAGGAATCCCTCGAAGGGAATGCAGAAGAGCTTGGCGCCTTCGTACCATTCCTTTTTGTTGGTGGCGATGAATCCGCCCATGTTCACGAGGCCGTCCTTCTTGGCGCTCATGGTCATGCTGTCGGCATAGCTGAACATCTCCTTGCAAATCTCGCGGAGGGTCTTGTTCTCATAACCCTTTTCGCGCGTCTTGATGAAATAGGCGTTCTCGATGAAGCGCGCGCTGTCGATATTGACCGGCACACCGTACTTGTGGCAGAGCTCGCAGGTCTCGCGGATGTTCTGCATGCTCACAGGCTGGCCGCCCACAGTGTTGTTGGTGACGGTGAGGACAAAGAATGGCACGTTGCCTTTGTTCTCCTGCAGCACCTTCTCCAGTTGCTCCAGGCTGACGTTGCCCTTGAAGGGGACTTCAAGCTGGGTGTCG
>CACYHG010000084.1 GCA_902774175.1 uncultured Bacteroidota bacterium | reverse complement strand
TTTTCATCTTATTTTGTTTACCATTTTCCGCTTGCGCCGCCTCCACCGAAGCCGCCTCCGCCTCCAAATCCGCCGAAACCGCCTCCACCGAAGCCGCCACGGCTTCCGCCTCCAAATCCGCCGAAGCCTCCAAAACCGTCTCCGGTGTGACGCTGCTTGTCCATGGAGGAGGAGAGGGCTGACCAGATTGCTGCGTCGCGAAGGAATTTACCTCCTCCGCCTTTTCCGTTCCCGCCTTTGCGGTTATCTTTCTTCAGTGCTATGAAGATTGCGAAAAGCAGCACCAGCAGGAAGAGTATTCCCACACCGGTGCCATCTTCCTTGTAGAGCTTTTCCGCCTTGATTTCACCGGCTGCCAGCGGACACAAAACCTCTATGGCGGCTGTGACGCCGCCATAGTAGTCGTTCTCTTTGAAGTGCGGAATCATCTCCCGCTCAATGATTCTTTTGCAGGTTATGTCAGGAATGGCGGCCTCCAAGTCATAGCCCACCTGAATGGTCACCTCACCGGAGGTTTCGTTCTTGGGCTTGACCAACAGCACGATGCCGTTGTTGTGCTCCTTGTCACGGACTCCCCATTTGTCTCCGATTTCGTAGGCGTACTCCGACACGTCGTATCCATCCAGATCAGCGACGGTCACTACACAAATCACATTTGAGGTTGTGTCGTTGAAGGCGACCAGACGCTGCTCCAGCTCGTCACGCTGCGTTGAGGTGAATATGCCTGCAAAATCATTGACCAGCCGCGGAGGATCCGGTGCGGGCGGAATGCCGCCCTGCACTTTCAGCAGCAGCAGGGGAAGGGCAATCAGCAGGAAAAGCCTTTTTGCCATTTTTAGAATTCAAAATCCACTTCCGGAGCCTTTTCAGCACCCTCGGTGGCTTTGAAGTAGCCTTTTTTCTCGAAGCCGAAGATTCCGGCAATCAGGTTGCTCGGGAAGCGGCGCACCTTAAGGTTATAGGCCTGCACGCACTCGTTGAACTTCTTGCGCTCCACACTGATGCGGTTTTCAGTCCCTTCCAGCTGTGCCTGCAGCTCCTTGAAGTTTTCCGTCGCCTTGAGTTCAGGATAGTTCTCCATCACCATCAGCAGTCGTCCGAGGGAGGCGGAGAGACCGTTCTGTGCCTTTTCAAAGGCTTCGATACTTGCTTCGTTCAGGTTGGTTGGGTCAATCTTTACGGATGTGGCCTCCGCCCGTGCCTGAATTACGCTCTCCAATGTTCCTTTTTCAAAATCGGCCGCCCCTTTGACAGTCTTGACAAGGTTGGGGATAAGGTCCGCCCTGCGCTGGTAGGCGTTTTCAACCTGCGCCCAGGCCTGAGTCGTCCTCTCCTCCTCCTTGACCAGTTTGTTGTAGGCTGAAATGAGCCAGAGCACAAACAGCAGCAGAATTCCGCCGATGATGAGTCCGGTCTTGGCACCGGATGTCATTTTTGTAGCCATGGTCCGGATACTATTTCTTTTTGAACAGGGAAATGACCCACAAAAGTACGATAGCGCCGATTACAGCCACAATGAGCTCCCACAGCAGCCCGGCTTTCTGTATGCCCACGAGGCTCATGAGCCAGCCACCGAGAAAACCGCCGATGACACCCAGGATAAGGTTGACAATGAGGCCAAAACCGCCTCCTTTCATGATTTTTCCAGCCAGGAATCCGGCGAGAATGCCGACAAGGATGTAAAGAATGATGTTCATGTTTTTTAGATTTTAAGTTAATTTTGCAAAGATACATGTTTTCCGAATACATATTTCAACTATCTTTGCAAAAATTATCAACAGGTTTTATGGAACAGCGCGTACGGCTTGTTTTACGGCATGGAAAGGAAAAATCGGTTTACCGTCGCCACCCCTGGATTTTTTCCGGTGCGGTGCAGCGTGTTGAGGGCAAACCGGAGGAGGGCTGTCTTGCTGATGTATACAGTATTGACGGACAATATCTCGCCACCGGGCATTACCAGCAGGACAATATTATATTGAAGGTTTTGCGGTTTGACAGTCCGGTGATCGACACCGCATTCTGGCGGGAAAGGATCGGACAGGCTGTCCGATACCGGCAGCGTCTCGGTCTGTTTGATGCGCCTGACACCAATGTCTTCCGGCTGGTGCACGGTGAGGGGGACGGCCTGCCCGGCCTGATTGCCGATTTCTACAACGGGGTTCTGGTGCTGCAGGCACATTCGGAGGGGATGCACCGCACATTTCCGGAGCTTCTGCCGCTTTTTCATGAGCTGCTGGGTGGGCGGCTGATGGCTGTTTATGACAAGAGTTCGGCAACACTTCCGTCCGGAAATGCGGAGGATGGCTGGCTGTACGGTTCCGTGCCGGATGAACGGGAGGTGGAGGAATATGGCAACCGCTTTCTCATCTCGTTCCCCGAGGCTCAGAAAACAGGATTCTTCATTGACCAGCGTGAGAACCGGCTGCTGCTACAGTCGCTCTCCCAGGGGCGGCGCGTGCTGAACACATTCGGCTACACCGGCGGCTTCACGTTGTCGGCGTTGCGGGGCGGCGCCTCCTACGTGGAGACGGTCGACATTTCAAAAAAGGCAATCCAACAGTGCAACGCGAATGTGGCGATGAACTTTCCGCACGCATCGCATTGCGGTGTGGCGCAGGATGCGCTGCAATACCTTGCGCGGCTGGAGAAGACGTTTGACATTATGGTGCTTGATCCGCCGGCCTTCGCCAAGAACCATCGCAGCCTGCAACAGGGGCTGAAGGGTTACAAAAATATCAACCAGAGGGCGTTGGAGAAGATAGCCCCCGGCGGGCTGCTCTTTACCTTCTCCTGCTCCCAGGCGGTCAGCCGCGACGATTTCCAGACGATGCTCTTCACCGCCGCCGCCAACGCGCACCGCGATGTCCGCATAGTGCGGCGCCTTTCGCAGGGTCCGGATCATCCGGTTAGCATCTACCATCCGGAAGGGGAGTACTTGAAAGGTCTGCTGGTGTATGTGGAGTAGGGTTGAGGTGAAATGAAAATCTCGTTTTGTATGGTTTTATGGCAAAAAAAATCTCGTTTTGTGTGGTTTTTGTACAATAAAAAATCTCGTTTTGTGTTAATGTGTGTATGAAAAGGAAGATATATAATACTTTACTGGATTGGAAAAACAGCGGGCAGGGGCGCACTGCCTTGCTGATTGATGGCGCACGCCGTGTGGGCAAAAGCTATATTGTCCGTAAATTTGCGCAAAACGAGTATGAATCAGCATTGTTCATTGATTTCGGCAGTGCTTCACCCACTGTAAAGAAGTTGTTTGATGACTATCTTGATGATTTGGACACTCTTTTCATGCATTTGAACGCCTTTTATCAGGTCAAACTGACTCCCCGCAAGTCGGTGGTGGTGTTTGACGAGGTGCAGGATTGTCCGAGAGCACGTGCCGCCATAAAGTATCTGGTTGCAGACGGGCGGTACGACTATATTGAGACAGGTTCGCTTACTTCGTTGCAACGTAATGTGAAAGATATCATTATCCCATCAGAGGAGCGGCATGTGAAAATGTATCCAATGGATTTTGAAGAATTTCTTTGGGCGAACGGCAATGATATGCTGATGGATTTTATTCGTGACCGTTATATGAAGCAGCAGCCTATGGGGGCGTTGATGCATAGGAAGGCGATAGACCTGTTCAGACAATATCTGATTGTGGGAGGTATGCCTCAGGCTGTGGCCGCTTTTGTAGAAACACATGACTTTGGACTGACAGACCGTGCCAAGCGTGATATCCTTGACCTGTACCGTTCAGATATATACAAGTATGCCACAGGTTACGAATCGAAAGTTGCAGCGGTGCTGGATTTGATACCATCACAATTGCAGAAACATGAGAAGCGTTTTAAATTGGCGGCTCTTGCAAAGGGTGCAAGGTTCAAGGACTATGAAAATTCTTTCCTATGGTTGAACGATGCAATGATTGTCAATACCTGCCATAATACTACTGCACCCAATGTCGGATTACGGATGAATATGGAAAACACTACCTTGAAATGCTATCTTGCTGATACGGGGCTTCTTGTCAGTCTTGCTTTTGATGAAAGCGATATTGCCGATAAGGAAATCTATCGCAAACTTCTCATGGACAAGCTTGAGATTAACCAGGGGATGATGGTGGAGAATGTCGTTGCGCAAATGCTTCGGACGGCAGGGCATAAACTTTATTTTTATTCTTCTGCTTCAAGGGATGCGGAGAACCGGATGGAAATAGATTTTCTGATTCGCAAACCCGTGGCGACCAGCCGGCATAACATTTCTCCTGTTGAGGTGAAGTCTGGTAAGAAATACACAACGCTCTCTTTGCAGAAATTGCGTGCCAAGTTCGGACAATATCTCTCCACATCCTATGTTATCCATGACAGGGATATGATTGTCACGGATGATTTAGTGTATCTGCCGTATTATATGACCCCATTGCTTTAACAATATAATTGGAAAAAGTTGTGAAAACAGGCCTCAAAAATTGGAAAAAGTTGTAAAAACAACAATTGTAAAATATGTATAAAAATATGTTAGGTATTAATAACGAATATAATAACGATAGTTTGCAAATGGAGAATAAACGAGATGGTGTTACATTAGGTAAATGGCGCGGTGTGTGCAGCAAAATTTCTTTCGGGGCCGGTTTGGCTGCGGCGTTGTTCTTTCTGCTTTTCGGCGTTAGCTGGCTGTTGCTGGACAAAGACACTCATCTGATTGGGCGGCTTGACGAGTGGATGCTTCATCTGGGCTTTCTCTCGGTGGTCATGACCTTGATTTTCAAACCTGGAAACGGCGACGGCCGATGGTGGAGGAGAACTTTGTTCATAGTTGGAAAAACGGTTGCCATACTTCTGATACTGTTTTGCTGGATATTGGTGTTCATGTGTACATCTGTAGGGGACAGATGGAGCGATATACACTATGCGGTTTATCCTGAGCCGGCTTTAAGGGGCAGCCGTTATGTCCTGTATGAGAAAAAAGGATGGGTGGAAAAAAAACGTTTTGATTTGTGTTATTTGGAATTGGATGGTCCCAACATTATTAAGAAAAAGGTTTTTACGGTGAATGAGGATCAGGATTGGATAGGGGCACAATTTTATTATTTTGGAGAGTCAGGTGGTGGTGATTATTGTGAATATTATCTCTATCGTTTGAGCACGGGGGAGCAACTGAATGTGAACGAGTGGCTCGAGCTAAGAGAAAACGGGAAGGATTAATTAAAATGAAACCACAACCGGAATGGCGAAGGCTGTGACCGGTTGCGGGGAATCCTGCCACCAGCTTTTTGAAAGGTT
Organism: uncultured Bacteroidota bacterium; assembly: GCA_902774175.1. GTDB lineage: Bacteria > Bacteroidota > Bacteroidia > Bacteroidales > WCHB1-69 > UBA1195. The sequence goes on along the minus strand of CACYHG010000084.1, from coordinate 86 downwards.
GTAAACCAGCACGGCGGAGGCGGTGCCTATCAGTGCGCCGGCAAGCACGTCGGAAGGGTAGTGCACGCCCAGATATAGCCGCGAAA
>CACYHG010000083.1 GCA_902774175.1 uncultured Bacteroidota bacterium | reverse complement strand
CCGCTCTTTTTTTTTTATTCAACGACACGCACAAGGCGCACGCAGCGCCCGTGGCTTCGCTGATGGGAACCGGAGGTACCAGTATTATTATTTTCTTTAGGTTTGAAATAAAGACCGTATGCTGTATTCCCATTACTGACATTGGAATGGGTTGACGACCAATAGCAACCACTCACTGATTCATCATAAATCCCGCCTTGTGATTTGGATTGGTTGCCAGCGGCAGGCAGGAACGCCACGCCCCTGCTTTCCAGCTGCTGCTGGAATACCGCGACAGTCATGGTATTGGGTACATACTGAGCCTTGTAGTCGTTGACGTTTGCTGGCTGATACCATGTCGGATCCCAGCCGTCGGGAAAGATAAGCATCCCGTTTACACCGCCGACATTCGCCAACGCGAAACGTATTCCGGAGGATGTACGGTTGCTGTCCAACAGATAGGCCCATTCATCTTTTGGCATGGTGTACCACGTTCCGGCGGGATCGTTGACTTTTGTTGTGGTGTTGTAAATTTTGTTGAAGACACCCCAGTCAGCTCTGGCATATTGCCCTGTAAGGTCGTTTGACAGCGAACCTCCCGGATTATATTGGCTAGAATTTTGGTTTAGGCCGAACGGCGTCCAACGACCGGCACCGCTGTTCCACCCGCTTGTGCCCCAGCAGAAGTAGTCTATCCAACCCGACTGTTTCTTGCGTTCATTTTTATCATATACACTATTGCCCGGGTTTGCGCCTATGAAGTCCCACTGGTGCTCGGCAAAACGCCAGGTGCCGCCGACCAAATCCCCGTTGTATTGGTCGTCCTCCTGAATACAGCCGGCGGCCTGGAACTGCAGGTTGCCGGGGGCGAACACAACCGTTTTGTCAGGAGCAACGGAGAAAACCGGTGCGTTGAAGGTGAAGTTGCCAAGCGTATGGATACGGTTATATGCCAATGTTCCGTTCACACCTGTCCGGCTGAAAGTCTTCACAGGTGTACTTCCGTTCATGATACTGACCGTGACCGAGCTGTTCGACAGAGACACCTCCGGGATCATGATATAGAACGCCTCACCGGCGGGAGAGCCGGAATGGCCCGCCGGCAGTTTCAGGACCACGGTTTCACTGCCTGTCGTACCGTCCATGACCACTTTGTTTCCGGATATGACGCCGGAGCCCCAGAGTTTTTGTCCGGACATGGTGACACGGATGGAGTCGAAGGCGTCGAGCGTGCGGACCGTGATTTTCAGAAGGGCGCAAACGTTGTTGAAATGAAGTGTGTTGTTGTTGGCATTGTAGCCGGACAGCTGTGCAATCATAGGGTTGTCGATTATCTGGTTGCCGTCGTTGTCCCGTATGCATTCCTGTTCGCGGGGGAAGTTTACCGCAACGTTAAGGCCGCCGGTCAAGTCGACAGTCGGGTTGGCAAGGAATTTGGCAGGATAGAAGGCTTTGTAAGTGTAATCGGTGGCTTCGGGGGCATCGCCGATCACGCACTGCCGGTCGTCACGTTCCAAAGCGGTTACAGTTGCGGTGCTGTTGTTGAGACGTATCTTTTCGTTTATGACGAAGCAGCTGTACTGTTTCGGGTCGATATAGGCCTTTTGCCCGGCATTGGCGAAGTCGTTCATGACCGCACGAAGCTCCGACGGGCCGTTTTCCTTCTTGCAGGCGGACATCGCTGCAAGAAGCCCCGCCGCAAGCAGAATAAATTTTCCTTTCCCAAATATGCTCTTTCTCATCATTTCTGTTTTACATTATATATATTATAGTACCTGTAGAATGTTTAACAGTCGTAATAACAATCCTTTAATTAAATTTACACTCCCATTTTTCGGGAACGCGAAATTAGGAAAAAAAAAGATATGCAATTAAATAATACGGATATTTTTTTTGAAGGCACACCACACGCGCCTCTCCCCGTTTTTTTTTCAACATCTCCGGTATTCATTTTATATTTACATTTTTTCAAATAACGCGCCGGAGGTGGTGATATTATGGAAAACATGGGTGATTTTAATTTAATTCGTTTATGTGTTTTGCTCCACCCCATTTGGGTGACGCAATGACGAAGTCAAGAGTTCATTAATTTTTTTGTTTCCTTCAATTCATGTTGCAGCAGTTCCATGCGTTCCTTCAACTGTTCCCGTGAAGGCAAAGCATCGGCAATGCGGATGTTGTTATAGGTTGCCACACCCATAGGGGTTTCGATGCCACGAAATGACCACTGCACATCTGTATTGTTCATATCGGAGCAAATAAGCAGTCCAATAGTGGGATTGTCTTCTGCTGCTTTCAGCAATTCGTCAACCGCATTGACATAATAATTCAGCTTGCCGGCATATTCCGGTTCGAATGGTTTGGCTTTCAGTTCGCATACCACATAACAGCGCAGACGGATGTGATAAAAGAGAAGGTCAATCCTGCGAGTGCGTCCACTCACCACAAGCTGCTTTTGCTTTCCTATGAAAGCAAATCCGTTTCCGAGCTCCAACAGCAGGTCGGTGACGTTCCTTGTCAAAGCCTCCTCCAACTCAGCTTCATCGTATATCCCATGACCGACAGTGGCAAAACCGAAATCATAATTTTCCTTTAACACCTCCTGCACCAACTTGCTTTGTACACTTGGAAGATGTTCGGCAAAATTGTTCAAAACCTTTCCGCGCGAGCCATAAAGATTGGCCTTAATGCAGTTTTGCAGGGCTGCTCGGCTCAATCCGTTTTCTATTGTCTCCATGACATAGAAAAGGGCCTCTTCCACACTCTTGCATCTGGTGATTATTTCAACATGATGTCGCCATGGCACTAAAGCAAATGGCAATGGAAAACCAGAAGCGGATTGTTGTAGAAATTCTCCACCAACTTGGTGGAGTTTTTTTTGAAATTGATTCACAGAAAATTGCAATTCTCCAATAACACGTTGGAGAATTATGCAGTTATCACCTATTGAATAGAAAGAGTACCACTTTTTCATATTCCAAAGGTTTGTAGTGGAAAAGCCTTCAGCATTAGGAAACTCCCTTTGCAAATCAAGGCTCACCTGTTCCACTACACCCGCGCCCCAGCGTTCTTCCGCTTTCATCTGCACCAAATCTCGACCAAGCTGCCAATTGAAAAGAAGTTTCTCACTGTTTACGCGCATAGCAGCTTTGACCTGCGATGAACGGTATCGTTGTTTCAGTTCCAAAATCCAGTTGGCATAATCTGTGTCCAAGTGGATTTCACGTGAAGCCACCACACGCGCCTCTCCCCGTTTTTTTTCAACATCTCCGGTATTCATTTTATATTTACATTTTTTCAAATAACGTTCCGGAGGTGGTGATATTATGGAAAAAATGGGTAATTTTAATTTAATTCGTTTATGTGTTTTGCTTCACCCCATTTGGGTGACGCAATGACGAAGTCACAAAAAAGGCCCCCAAGTTATAAAAACCCAGGAGCCCATGAAAATTAATTGAAATAAAAAAATTGATCTCTCTATTGCACATCCCGCGCAAGTCGCACGGAATGCAAACGGTCGTTAGGCGCTTTATGATAATGAATGTCAGGCGCACCTCCACTTTCGTTAATAAATAAATAATATGATGAATAGTTATCGTCCGGACTGCTCGCCCAATAACAACCATGTTTATACGGATCAGCAATTTGAATACTGCCATAGTAATTCGCCATAGAGCCAGCATTTGGTAAAAAGGCACATCCAAACGTTTCCAATATTTTGAAATCTTGTGTTGAAATAATAGAGTAACCAGAGGTATTGTTAGCGACAATAGTACTTGATACTCCATTTGGAAGGCTCGTCGTGCCATCCGGATAAACTAAAAGTCCGTTTACAGTAGTATTTCCAATAGTAAAACTCACATCGCTATATCTCCACCATGAATCATCTCCTCTCAAAAAAAGCAGATAATGCCATTCATCCGTAGTAAGCGTTCTCCATGTTCCATAGGGATCGTTGGCCTTGGTTTTAGGATTATAAATAGTATTGAAAGCCCCCCAATCATAATTACCTAAACTATTACTATTAATTAAATAATACAAGGTATTACCATTTTCTTCATTATCGGTGTATATAAATGGCCTTGTATCACCATAGCCGCTGCCGCCCCAAGCAAATAAATCAATCCACCCTTGATAATTTCTAAAATTCTTAGAAAAAACCGGATTCCACGATGAGTAATCCACTGCTCCAGTCGCATTAGTATCATAATAACCGATAATGTCATACTGGTTAGGGGCGAAGCGCCAGGTGCCTTTGTTATAACCGCTGCCGTTGATGCTATGCGTTGTGGGGGTGGTTCCGCCGCCGGTATAAGACCACTGCAGGTTGCCGGGGGAAAAAATCACCTTATCATTATCAGATGAAACGGTAAACACCTTTGCGTTGAAGGTGAAATTGCCCAAAGTATGTATATGATTGTGAGCTAATTTGATATCTCCTGTCACAGAAAGACTATAACTCTTTACAAGAGTGCCTCCATTCACGATTTCAACAGTTACAGTGCAACTTGACACCGTCACCTCAGGAATCATGATATAGAAAGCCTCGCCCACTGGCGAGCTGGAATGACTGCTTCCAAGTGAAAGCACCACAGTACCCCTGCTGCCTGCATCATCCATTACAACTTTGTCGCCTGAAATCTTACCTGACCCCCAAAGTGTATCATTAGGCATTGTCACGCGAATAGAGTCAAAAGCGTCCTGCGTGCGGACTGTTATCTTCAACAGTGCGCAGAGATTCCTGAAATGCAGTGTGTTGTTTTCCGAACCGAAGCCGGACAACTCGGCAATCATCGGGTTGTCAATTATCTGGTTGCCATTAGCATCCCTTCTGCACACCTGCGTTCGGGGAAAATCTACAACCAAATTACTAAAACCGCTGCTCAAATCCTCACTCTGACTCTGAGTGGTAAGAAGTTTTTTGGGATAAAATGCTTTTAAACTACTGCCGTTGCTCACCGGAACATTGTCAATCGTACACTGCCTGTCGTTCCGCGTCAAAGCGCTTACAGTTCCATCACTGTTGTTAACACGCATCTCCTCACTTATGACAAAGCAACTGTACTGTTCAGGATCAATGTAGGCCTTTTGATTGGAATTGGCGAAATCGTTCATGACTGCACGAAGCTCCGAAGTGGTGTTCTCCTTCTTGCAGGCGGACATCACGGCAAGCAGACCCGCCGCAAACAATAAAAACCATCCCGTTTTAAACATGCTGTTTTTCATCGTTTCTGATTTACATTATATATATTAAACTAATTCCAGGTATCGCTGGTCCAGTTAACACCGTCCTGATATTGTCCTATCTGGTCAGGATTAGAAGCAGGATCATTAACCTGCCTCTTACCTAGTCCATCAGAATCACCTCTTAACGAAAGGGCGAACCCCGCCTCCATCACAAACATGTGCAATTGCACATCCGGAGCCTCATAGACTCTATTTTTCCTACACTCCCTCATGTAACGATTCTTATTTACAACAATTTTATTTCCCAAAAATGGAAGCGCAAAAGTACAACAAATAAGAATATAAAAAAAAAAAAAAAAAAAAAAAACAGACTGATATACTGGTATCTCCATACGAAAAAAAAGAAATATTTTTCTTAAACCAGAAGGCATGTTACATTTTTTCGTACCTTTGCGCCCTAAAATTTATACTCAAAACATGAATTCATGTGCAATAAATGAATAATTTAATTATAAAAACGTTTTTTTTTAATATTATGAGGCACATTACATTATTTAAACGCATTACGCTGATGGCAATGCTGCTTTTTGCAGCCGTCGGTGTGCAGGCACAGGCAACCTGGCTCTGCAATGAGAAATTCTCATCCAAAAAGCCGTCCGGCTGGGACATCCTCCCCGCCTATTCGGCAACCTCACCCTCGTGGAAACCGGACACCGGCATCTGCATGTCCGAAAAATATGCAATGCATGGATTAATCCCCTATATGTCAGGAGATACCGCCACATTGGTCACACCATACTTCGACTGCACCAACTACAAGTACGTGACCATCCGCTTCAACCATATCTGCAAAGTGCTCCCCTCCGACATCTGCCGGATCGAATACCAGGAGGACGTGCTCGGATCTGCAAACAAATGGAGAATAATCCCCTACGACGCCTACAAGGGCGGCTGCGCCACCTACAGGCTGGACTCGGGATTCTCCCACTCCTCATACACCGCCTGGGATGAAACCGACACCTTCGCCAAGCCGACCAACAGCTGGTGGAAACAGGAAACCTTCGATGTCACTGACTATGCGGGCTACTCCAAAGTGAGATTCCGCTTCATCATCCGCAAAGGGAGCTATCTCGGCTCCTTCATCGCCGCAGGCTGGTATGTGGACGACTTCCAGGTGCTGGTGTCGAACTACAAGCTGAACCCTCCGGCGGTGGAATTCACCAAATTCTACTCTGACACCGTATACTCAGTCGGACCATACGAATTCAACGCAAAGGTCGCGACCCGCAGCGAAGGCCGCATCAAGCAGCCGTGGCTGGGATACACGGCAACCTATGAGGGCAAGACCAAAAAGGACTCCATCAGGATGACCGACATGGACGGCGGCGACTCCCTTTGGAAGGCCACAATCCCGAGGCATGTGTACGGCACAACCTTCACCTATTGGATCAACGCGGTTGACGCCGCAGGCAACAGCAGACGCGAATCGGGCTCATTCACCAACAAATACGCTGCCGGCGGCCTGGTGACCCTCAACGGCGACTCCAACCTCTACGGCGGAACCTCCACCGGCATCCAAAACTGCTCCTTCCCCTTCATGCTTGCAGGAGCCTCCCCAAGCTGGGTCAAGGTGCTGTACATGGCGGAGCATGTGCGCGCAAACAAAAGCGGCGGATTCATCGGAGCGATGGGATTCTACACCACCTACACCGCCGTCAATACCCATGACAATGTCAAAATCTACCTCAAGGCGACAAACATCACCTCCCTTACAGCGGCCGGCACCAGCACAATCGACCCGTTAAAGGACGGTGCGACACTGGTATACCAGGGCACGGTTACCGGCAAGCAGGGCTGGAACCAGATTGTATTTGACCGCGGATTCATGCTGCCGGCCAACATGAACCTGCTGTGGTACGTGGTCGACGACGACCCGAAAAACGCCTGCAACTCAAGCATCCTCTATTGGATGCGCAACTCAAACGTCGGGTACAACGCGGTGGACCGCCAGGGCTACTTCAGCTGCAGCGGAACATCATCCGGAACAGTCACCGACCTGCCCACCACGATGTTCTATTTCGGCAAGGCCAAAAGCGCGAACCTCGACTCCAACGCGGTGGCCATGGAATCCATCGACAATCCTGAAACCGGAACCATCGCCGGCAAGCAGCAGGTGAAGGTGACAATCGCCAACAGGGGCAGCAAAAACCTGACCTCGGCCAAACTTGGATGGAGCGTGAACGGCGTTGTGCAGCCTTCGGTCACCTACAAGGGCAACCTGCCGCTCGACTTCACCGACACCATCACAATCGGCTCCTACATACAGCGGCCCATGGCCTACGACACCATCACAGTATGGGTCAACACCCCGAACAACGGCACCGACACCGTGACCGACGACGACACACTGACCGTCATAGCCTTCGGCTGCGACAGCCTGATAAAGGGAACCTATACGGTGGGCCAGGGTGGAAAGTACAATTTCCCGACCCTGTCGGACGCTCTCGACATTTTGGAAAAATGCGGCCTTGGCGGTGACGTGACCCTGGAACTGGCCAGCGGCAACTACACCGACAATCTCTCGTTCAGCAACTTCAACACCTCCGGTCAATACCGCATCACCATCGCCTCCATGGCGGGCAGCGCGGACAGCGTGATCTTCCATCCGAAAACCGCACCGGTGGTCTCTATCAACAGCAGCGCCGGAATGGCCTTCAGGAACATCACCTTCGATGCCCGCAAGCTGCGCAACCACTGCATCCAGCTCGGGAACGGATTAAACGACATCGAATTCAGCCACTGCAAGCTGTACGGTTTCGACACTGCCGTCAGCAGCAGCAGCTACACTGTGATCTGCCGTAACAGCGGCGCACCCGTCTACAACATCCGCTTTATCGGCAACGACATTATCGGAGGCAGCTACGCCATCTACTTCTACGGCAGCAGCACCACGGACAGGAACAGCAACATAGTGTTCGACAGCAACCGCATCGCCGGCTACTATTCCTATGCGGCCTATTTCTATTACAACAATAATCTGAAATTAACCCATAACCGTTTCGAAGGGGCACGCTCCGGAAACAGCTACGACTACGGATGCCTCTCCTACTACACCGACAGCGCATTGTTCGACGGCAACCGCTTCCGCGGGAAAAACCTGCACAGCTACCAGTACAGCCTGCGCACCTACTACACCGACTCCTTCACGGTGATAAGCAACAACGAGATTGTGCTGAAGAACACCGGCACAACCACATACGGGCTGTATGTGTACTACCCCTCCGGATCGAAGATTGTCAACAACAGCATCCTGCTGAGCGGCTCGGCAACCTCCTACGGCCTCTACACCTACATGTACGGCGCCTACTATGGCGAGATCAGGAACAACATTTCGGTATGCCAGAGCAGCGGCACGAGCTATCCGCTCTACACCTCCAGCCTGACCGCCGCGGCTGCCTTCGATGTGGACTATAACCTCTGGTACGCCCCGACCTACGTCGCATACGAGAACGGTGCCGTCTCCAGCCTGGCCAACCATCAGAGCAACATACCTTCGGCCAAGCACGACCTGTACAGGAAACCGTCGTTTGTCCATGCCGACACCTCCGCGCTGCTGGCCGACATCACAGGAATGCTCTGCCCCAAGGTGAAGGGCATTGACCGCGACATTAACGGAAAGCTCCGTGTGGCGCAGACCCTGATTGGTGCCTACACCAACGAACTCCCAAGAATGAACGGTGCGCTCAACGATTTTGCAAACCTGCCCGGAACCACCCTCATCACCGACACCGTCCGTCCACAGGTAATCATAATGAATGCCGGTACGGACACGCTGCGCGAGGCCACTATCCGCGTGGAGCTTGACGGTGTGGCACAGGGCCGCGACCTCGTCTGGAAGGGCCAGCTTGCTGTCGGGGAGACCGACAATATCACAATCGGTACATTTATATTAAATAGCGGCAGCCACCGATTCAAGGCTTACCTGACCGGCATCGGCTCGCTGAAAGACTCCATACATGAGGACGACACAATAAACGCGACCACCTACACCTGCTCCGGCTACATGGCAGGCAGCTACACCGTCGGCAGCAACAACGCCGATTTCAGCACCCCGGCCGAGGCTATTAAGATGCTGACCCTCTGCGGTGTCTCCGCGCCTGTGACCCTGAAAGTCCAGTCGGGCAGCTACGGAGCCGTCAGCATTTCCGGACCGGTGCCGGGTTCCAGTACAACCAACACCATTACCGTGATGCCGGACGCCAACGCAAAAGTGGTCATTGACGGCGGGGCCGGAAAGGCCTTCACACTCCACAACAGCGCAAACTGGCGTTTCCGCAACATCACCTTCGGCAACACCTCCAACGGAATGGTCGGTGTGGAGCTTAACGGACAGGTCGAGAATGTCAGCTTCAGGCACTGCAACATCTACGCCAGCACAAGCTCAACCGCATCCAACTACCAGGCGGTTTCCTACCCGAACACGTCTGGAGCAAACCAATACCCCGTGGACGTGGAGTTTGTGGCCAACAACATCAAGGGAGGATACTACAACATGTACCTCTACTACCTGGCCGGAGGAACGGCGAACATGACCGCATCAAGCATCACGGTCGACAGCAACATCCTGAGCGACGCCTACTACTACGGCATCTACGCCTACTACTATTCCCACTACAAGAGCATGTCGTACAACACCATCACCAACCGGAAGGGCAGTACAGGCACCTATTACGGAATCTATGCATACTACTACTCCAACGTGGACAAGGTTGAGGGCAACCGCATCCATGTGGTGACCTCCGGCACCGGATACGGCGTGTACTGGTACTACTACAAGAACTATCCATCATACGGCGGAACCCCAGGCACCATGGTGAACAACGAGATAATGGTTGAGGGCAACGGCGGAGCCAAATACGGCCTTTACTTCTACTATCCGTACCAGAGCTGGGACCTGTACCACAACAGCATCTTCGCCAAGTCCACCACGGGGACCGTTTACGGAATATATGCCTACAACGGCAGCAGCACCTACAAGATCACCATGAAGAACAACCAGTTTGTGACTGAGGGCACCGGCACCAACTACCCCTGTTACCTCAGCTCGTACTACACCAACTCATACGTGATTCTGGACTACAACAACTACATTGACCTCTCCGGCAACTACTTGGGATACGCAGGTTCCGCAATCACGACCTTAGCCGCCTGGAAGTCCGCCACCGGAATGGACCAGCATTCGGTCAGCGTGAAACCGGACTTCACCGATTCGACAAAGAACTTTGAACTGGACGACTATAATCCGTTCGTATGCCCGAGGGAAACAACCGTGCAAACCGACATAAACGGCAAGCGCCGCACCCCGAAGACCACAATGGGCTGCTACGGCATCGAAATCAAGGAGGAGGTCGACCTGCAGATGGTATCATTCCTCTCACCGCAGCCCATCACCGACGTGACCTGCTTCCCCACCTCAATGCCAGTAAAGGTCAGTTTAAAGAACGGAGGTCTCAAGAAGGCCGACTTCTCCCACTCCGCTCTGAAGGTTTCTCTTGATGTAAGCGGTGCCATCAGCTACCACCACGACACCAACGACACCTCTGACACCGACCTCTCAAACGACACGATGAGCCTCATCTACAAGGTCGGGCGCGTGGAACTCCCCTACGATGTGGACTTCTCAACCGAACCGAACGAGTTCATCAACGTGACAATGTCCGGCACAACAGAATGGAAGGTGGTGAATGGCAGCGGAAGCAACCCGACAATCACCCCCGCCTTCGGCACCGGACGGCTTGAATTCAAAGGCGAGAACGATCCGGGCGCATACGCGCACGCAGTCTTCAACGGCGTGAACATCCAGGGATGCGTCAACCCGACACTGAGCTTCTGGTACGCGCACAGCGCGGCCTGCACCAAAAACGACATGCTGACCGTACTGGTCTCGACCGACGGCGGCGCCAACTTCACCGAAGTCAAGCGCGTGCTTGTGACCGACACCGTCGACATCTGGAGAAAATATGAGATTGACCTGAGCGCCTTCACCAAATCCAACTGCCTCTCCGTGGTATTCCGCGGCATGAGCTTCGGCGGAGCCAACCAGAGCATCGACCGCATCAGCATAAGCGCCGACAAGGATGCAACCCTCAGCCTGCTGCCGATAGACATTTCGGAGCGCAGCGCATGCGACAACACGCCGGTTCCGGTCAAGGCGGTCATCACCAACCTCTCGCGCCTTAACATCGACATGTTCAACGACACACTCACGCTGAATGTGAGCGGAGCCGTCAGCTACAGCAACAAGGTTGTGTTCAACCAGCGTCTCGGCGATTTCGAGAGTGATACCGTCACACTCGGACAGATTAGCCTTGATGCCAACGGAGCATACTACCTCAACGCCTGGATGCAGTCGTTCGATGACAAGCCGGCAAACGACACCACCAGCGACTCCAGCCTCTTCATCATGCAGGACATCTCCCTTGACAGCGTCATCGGAATAGACAACCAGATGCTCAAAATGACCGGAGACACCGTGTTTGTGAGCGGAATCGCAACCAACAATGGCAACATCCCTGTCGACAAGGTGATATTCCACATGGGCATCGACGGCAAGAATGTGGTGACCGACACGGTGGCACAGCGGCTCTACCCGGGCGACACCCTCGTCCATCCGATGAGCAGGCCGTTCATTGTACCCTCCGTCCACAAGGACCAGCCATACTACTTCTTCGAGCTGAAGACCGAACTGGTCTGCGACGCCGACAACACCAACGACGTAATCAACATCGTGGGACAGGTCAACATTCCTGACTCCATCGACATCCAGGTGCTGGAGATTGTCACTACCGAGCAGGCTCTCGGCAAGACCAAGCTCTCGCCCACCGTGCGCGTGGCCAAC
>CACYHG010000082.1 GCA_902774175.1 uncultured Bacteroidota bacterium | reverse complement strand
GCGCCGCCTGACTGTCAACAACCCCACCGACCATCTGGTCTGGGGCGGCCTGTTCCGCCAATATTTCGTCCCGATTGACGAGGTGCGGGGCGACGAGTCGGGCTTCACCATCAAACGCGAGTTGTTTGTGGAGAAGGTCACGGAGCAAGGGAAGGTGCTAGTTCCGATAGGGGGCACCCTTCGACAAGCTCAGGGTGCGGCCCTTCGACAAGCTCAGGGTGCGGCCCTTCGGCAAGCTCAGGGTGCAGGTGCGGTGCCTGAGCCTGTCGAAGGCACCGCCTCCCTCAAGGTCGGCGACAAGGTCACTGTCAAAATCACCTTCGAAAACAAGCAGGACATGAGCTACGTGTTTGTGAAGGATTTGCGAGCCGCCGGTTTCGAGCCGCTGGAGCAGGTGTCGCGCTACCGCAGCAACGACCGTATTTGGTACTACCAGACGAACACCGACACCGACATGGAGTTCTTCATCGAGCATCTGTCCAAGGGCACACACCAGCTGGAATACAGCATGTTCGTCACCAAGGAGGGTGTGCTGAACAATGGCTATTCGCTGATCCAATGCCAGTACGCGCCGGAATTCACCGCCTGTTCCAACGGAATGAAGGTGAAGGTGGAACACAATGAACCATGACGAAATTTTTGTAGGGACGATGTGCACATCGTCCCCGTTAAAAATAAGGAATCCGTTTTAACAAACGCAATAAATTAATTAATAATTGTTTAAAAAAAATATTCATTGTGATGTAATAAATCAGTTAGTAAGTGCGTTGTTAGTCATAAATTAATTAGTTTGGTTGAAATGAACAGTTTGTTTGTATTCGGAAAAGCAGTGAGTGGTGACGCTTTCACGGATCGTGAAGAGGAGACAAGGAAGTTGGTTGCCAATTTCAAATATGGAATCAACACCTTTATTGTCTCGCCGCGCAGATGGGGAAAGACATCCTTGGTGAAAAAGGCGAAAGGGATTGCAGAAGGTGCAAAGCTGAAAATTGTGTATGTTGACGTGCAACGTTGCCGTAGTCGGGAGGAATTTTGTGAAAGGTTTGCATCGGCAGTGCTGACACAAACCTCCAACAAAATGGATGAATGGTTGGAAAATGCCCGCACTTTGCTCAGCAGATTCAGTTTTGGAGTCAATGCATCACCCGACCCTACAGGTGAGGTGAGCATAAAGTTGGAACTTTCACCCCGGGAGCGTTCAATGGATGATTTGCTGCAATTACCTGAAAACATTGCCAGAAAAAAGGGTCTTCGTGTCGTAGTATGCATAGACGAATTCCAGCAGATAGGCTCTTTTAGCGATTCGCTTCAATTTCAGACCGAATTGCGTTCAATATGGCAGCATCATGAGCTGGTGTCGTACTGTCTGTTTGGCAGTCGCAAACATATGATGGAGGCTCTTTTTGATGACACATCAAAACCATTCTACAAATTTGGCGATATCATTTATCTGCAGCGTATTCCTATGGAATACTGGGAGAAATATATTACCGGCAAATTTAAGCAGGAAGGCAGGAAGATTACACATAAACAGGTGGAGTGGTTGGTTACGCAGGTGGACGGTAATTCGTCCTATGTGCAACAATTGGCTTGGTACGTGTTTCTTCGCACAGAAAAGGAAACCGATGAAACTTCACTGCGGGAGGCTCTTCGTGAATTGGTGATCCAATGCTCCGATGTGTTCGAGGCCAAAACAGAAGGGTTGACGGCTTATCAGATGAATTTTCTTCGTGCGGTGGCTGATGGAACTGGTAACGGATTTTCTTCCAATCAGATTATCAAGCGATATAATCTTGGCTCTTCGGCCAATGTTGCGACAATCATGAAATCTCTCATTGAAAAGGATTTGATCCAAAGGGAAAACAAAATGATTTTTCTGACGGATCCTTTGATGGGACTGTGGCTGAAAAGATATTGAGCGTTTTATAAGATAAGTCAAAATATAATTTGCAAAACAAAATGTTTAGTCTGTTGCGTGTTGTAGAAAAAAAATGATTAATATGCACTACGCTTTGGGAATGAAAATAGTTAGTCACAAGTTAATTAGTTCGGAGAGCAAGATATGCATTGGATGAATAAAAATTTGGAGGAATGTAAATGAAGTTCGCAGAGACTGAAAAAACGGAACTGAAACAGAAATACACTGATAATGTTGTCAAGGAAATTGTGGCTTTCCTGAATTCCGATGGCGGCATCGTTTATGTTGGCGTGTGCGATGACGGGACGGTTTGCGGTATTGAAGATATGGACAAAACACTCAAAAGGATTGCAGATGTTTTGGAGTACCAGATTCTTCCAGATCCACGTCCGTTTGTTGAACTTGGTACAAAATATGTTGATGGCAAGCATGTTGTTGAGATTTCTGTGAAAAAGGGGGAGAGCCTTTATTACATCAAAAGATATGGACGAAGTGCACAAGGATGTTTTGTTCGTGTCGGCACCACCTGCAGGTCAATGACCGAAGAGCAAATTGCTGTCACCCATAACAAGTATTTGGATTCAAAAGTTAGGATTACGGAAATTGCGAGTGGCGTTAAAAATCCTACATTCCAGTATTTGAAATTGTTACTTACTGAAAAGGGTTTTAATATCAATGAAAAGACTTTTGCCGAGAACTTCCACCTGCTCACTTCGGATGGTGTTTTCAACAAGATGGCGGAGCTTTTGGCTGATGAAAACGAGTTTTCAATAAAGGTGGTGCGTTTCAAGGGCAAAGGGAAAGCCGATGGGATTGCCATGCGCAACGAATATGGCGAAAAGTGCCTTGTTGTTGCAATGAAACAGGCTTTTGACTATTGCGCTGATGTCATTAACGAGACCCGTACCAGTTTTAGTGGTGGTGTGCGTATCAACACTTCGTTGTTTGACCGTGACGCTTTTCGTGAAGTATGGTTTAATGCCTGTCTGCATAATAATTGGGCAGATGGTACACCTCCAGCCATATACATATACACTGACCATATGGAAGTGGTTTCCACTGGTGGGCTTCCGGCAAATCTTTCAAAAGAGGATTTTTTTCGAGGCATTTCAAAGCCTGTGAATGAGGAACTTGCCAAGCTTTTTATCCGTTTGGACCTTATGGAGCAGACGGGTTTTGGTATTCCTCGTGTGACACAAAGTTATGGTAGGGAGGCTTTTGAATTTTTGGATTTCTTTTTGCGTGTTACCATTCCGTTTGCTTTTGAAATTGAACCAGAAGTGATGGATGTGTCTGTGAATGTGTCTTCTGTGAATGAATCCAATGCTTCTTATTATCCAATAACTACCCAGAAAACTACCCAGAAAACTACCCAGAAAACTACCCAGAAAACTACCCAGAAAACTACCCAGAAAACTACCCAGAAAACTACCCAGAAAACTGCCCAGAACATAACTGGAGATACAACTATGAAAATATTGGAGGAAATAAAAGCCGATGGTTATGTCAGCAGGGTGAAGTTGGCTGAAATCTGCGGAATTTCTCCTGATGGAATAAAATGGCAGTTGAAGAAAATGCTGGAGAAAGGTCTTATCCGTCGCGTAGGTCCCGACAAGGGTGGCCATTGGGAAATTATTGAAGGTGATAATGAATGAAAAAAAAACATGAAACATCATCTGAATATGAAAAATATACTGAATTCACTGGCGCTTTGCGCCATCATGTTTATGCGTCCGATGGTTCACGGGCAGAACCGGGCGGATGACTGCCTATTGATAAAAGAGGTTTTGAACCATAAATTATTCCAGTCTGTTCCATTTTCATTGGTGGATACCGTTTATGTGTATGAGAAAGACGAAAAGCGTTTTGCGGATTGTGATGTGTTTGGAAGTCAGGGCGGGAAGTTCTATTATGCGTGGGAAAAGGTCGCTCCTGTTGTCATAAGGGATTCCGCATCGCTTAATGACGGAAAGTATATGAAATGTTCAACTGATTCCGGAACAGTTTATTGCAAGACTTCCCTTTTGGTCACCGTTTATGTCAAACAAGGAAAACAGAGTTGGAAGGCAGTTGAGGACAAATCGTTGCATCCGGTACGCCATTTCCTTTCCTCCTACAGGAAATATTCAAGTGTCTGGATATCATGGTCAGAGCGCATAGATTCTTCTGTTTGCATGACATTCAAGAAAAAGAAAGGCGGTTATGTCTTGGTGTCCGTGGGACAAAGTTAAAAATGAAAATCAGTTTTACATGAAGCTTTTTCGTGAAATAATCGGGTACCTCCTTGGAGGTGTGGTTTTTGTGGTGCTGATGCCGCTTGTTTTATGGTTGCTCAGCGGCAGGCCTGAAATTTTACCGGCTAAAATGTATCTGAACATTGGGGCTGCACTGCAGGATATGTTCAGGATTGCTGCCATGGTGCTGATGGTTACCGGGTTGTCGCTGAGCGTGTGGTCAATAGTATATATGCGGCGCAAGGGGAAAGGCAATCCCATGGACGCCTTCAACCATGAGGTTGCTCCGCGCACGCGGCACCTGATGACCGGAGGGCCTTACCGCCTGAGCCGCAACCCGATGCTCTCCGGTACCTTCCTTTATCTTTTGGGCTGGTCTGTTTGGTTTGACACGTGGCAGGCATTTGTATGCTTCATACTGTTCGTGGTGGTGATGCTGCTGCAGGTGCGCAGCGAGGAGAAGCGGCTGCGCCGCGATTTCGGTGAGGAGTATGAGGCCTACTGCCGCACCACCGGACGTTTCTTCCCGAAATTGAAAAAACATGTGGGAAACGCTTGAACGGACTGACAGCATTGTTTTTTCAGAATAGAAATCACCTATGACAAACTGCAAACAAAAAAACATAACAAATATGAAGAAGTATCTGATACTATGGATGGCATTGGCGGCGACGGTCACGTTGTGCGCGCAGCCGTCGGATGAAATCCGCTACCCGGGGGAGAGCTGCACCAGCATCATGGTGGGGCGCAAGGCGAGCGCGGACGGTTCGGTAATCACCTCGCACACCTGCGACGGCCGCTACCGCACATGGGTGGCGATGGAACCGGCCAAGGACTGGCCGGAGGGGAGCATGCACAAGGTCTATAAGGGGACCCTGCACACCGCACGGCACGGTGCGACGGAGGGGCTGACATTGGCAGGGGAGATTCCGCAGGCGGCGCATACATACGCCTACCTGAACACCGCCTATCCCTGCATGAACGAAAAGCAGCTGGCGATGGGGGAATCGACCTTTTCCGGTCCGGACACGCTGGTTAACAAGGATAACATGTTCCTGATTGAGGAGCTGGAGCGTGTTGCGCTGATGCGCTGCACCACCGCCCGTGACGCCATCCGGCTGATGGGCGAACTGATTCAGAAATACGGTTATGCCGACGGCGGCGAATGCCTTACCATTGCCGACACTAAGGAGGTGTGGCAGTTTGAGGTTTGCGGTGCGGGCAAGGGCGAACCCGGCGGCGTCTGGGTGGCGCAGCGGGTGCCGGACAATGAGGTTGCTGTCTCCTGCAACATACCGCGCATAGGGAAAATCGACCGTTCTGACACCAAAAACTTCATGGCCTCCGACAACGTGGAGGCGGTTGCCCTCAAATACGGCCTTTGGGACGGTCAGGGGGATTTTGTTTTCTGGAAGGCGTACAACTCCTCCTACGGGGCCGGTAAGAATTTCCGGGAACGGGAGTTCTTCATTCTGAACGCGCTGGCACCC
>CACYHG010000081.1 GCA_902774175.1 uncultured Bacteroidota bacterium | reverse complement strand
GCAGATGACCGTGTCCCAATGCCAGGTGACAGGTCCGGTGACATCTATGGAGACCTTCAGGGCGGAGGAGTCGAAACGGGCTGTCTGGACACCGCTATTGCGGAAAGAGAAGTTTACAGGTGTGCGTTCCGGAATGCATGTCACATTGGCTGCTGAATATGGGGAAAGTATCTCCAACATTTCCAGATTCACATTGTCATGGATCTCAAAACCGTAGGCACCCATGGAGGTGACGGGGCTCCTCGGGAAGCCATTGATGTCATACGGCACATCCGCCAATATGGGGCAGGCGAAAAGGTCATATTTCTTCAGTTCCAGGCCGGCGGAGGTGTCCTTGTAGGTGGGCATGTAACTGACCGAATTGGAGTCATTGTCCACTGTCATTGCCTGCAGGTCACTGATGCCTTGACAGGAGATGCCGGCAAGACACGCAATGGTGTCGTTGGCGTACCAGTTGTTCCATGCCCGCAGGCCATGGGAGGCATCGGAATAGGTGTTGCTTGTGAGATACAGCGGATATGGCCTCTTACCGTATGCAGACACCGCATTGCGGGTGATGGACTGCGGATTTGAAGTGTTTGTTGACGGAGAGAGGTGCAAACCGTACGCCACATCCCCGTATGAATTCACGCGAACACTGTTGTGATGTATCTTCAGCTTTGAGTTGGTGGCAAGGAACCATATGCCGTATTGGCTCTTGTTTCCGGAGGCGCGCACCTCGTTGTTGACGACCAGGCCGCGCTGCGACGAGTGCCAGTTCTGAAATTGGCTGAGCCTGATCCCGTATCCGGCACCGTCGCCCTCCACCAGGATGCGGTTGCCTTGGACCAAATCATACGTGACGCCGTATTCCGAATGCAATCCGCAGTAGTCCGCACCGTTGCGGGACACCCGGCCTTCGATGCGGTTGTAGCTGATGCTCGGAATGTTAGCATAATAATAAACATAGATGCCGTACTGGCAGGCATCCGTCAGCGTGTTGCTGTCAATGTACAGGGAAGAGAGCGGAATCTGGCCGCTTTTACCTGCCAGATAGTACAGATACATGTTGTAGCAGCCGCCGGTAATCCGGTTCCCGATGAAGCGCACATTCACAGGATAGGTGGTGCTGTTGTTCGAATTTGTGTAGTCCACCGCCCTGTAGTCCGTCGAGGTGGCCGCAGCGCTTGAATATATGTCGCAATCG
The DNA here is from genome assembly GCA_902774175.1 of uncultured Bacteroidota bacterium. Taxonomy (GTDB): domain Bacteria; phylum Bacteroidota; class Bacteroidia; order Bacteroidales; family WCHB1-69; genus UBA1195. Next base: position 9,133 of record CACYHG010000081.1, on the reverse strand, counting down.
CGGAAGGTCACGTTGGTACAGCTCCCTGAGAGCTTCACACCGGTTTTCCCGTCCTTGCGGTTGCCGAAAGTAAGGCCGCGGAAGGTCATGTTGGAGACATTGTCGAGCGATAAGCCGGTACCATCCGTACCGCCGTCAAACACCACCGCACCGCCGTCCGGAATGAATGTGATGCTGCAGCTGTCGCTGCCGGGGATAGGACCGTCAAAAGAGAGACCGCTGTACATTCCGGGGTGCATCCTGAACTCAACATTTTTGGAAATCCCACAAGTGTATAATGCCATCTCCAGTTCCTCCACTGATGCAAAATCCGCCTTGTTGCCGAATACCGTGTAAGTTCCCGCCAACGCACCAGAACAGACATAACTGCTCCAACGGACAGTATCATTATATGGCATAGGATCCGTGGCATACCTCACAACTGCAAGTAGCTCATTGAAACCCTGCTGTAACGCAAGATTACCCAGCCACACTGTGTCAGTCGCGCCACCGCCCGCCAAAGGGGTGTTAGGATGATATGTCATGCGCAGCCTTTGCACCCTGTTTGCATAGAGCGTGATGACTGCCGTATCAATCGGTGCGGAGGAGCGGTTCTGCAAAATCACACCAACCGCACCCGGAATGGATGCCGTTAGCGAATCAACTCCCACAAACCCAAGCAGGGCCACATCGGACAACACTCCGCTGGAATCACGGGATCCCATAAAGGTTCTCTCCGACCTTACCCTACCATTGATGTCATAGGGCACGCGTGCCGACAAGTCACACCTCATCAGAGAGGAAATATTAATAAGTTCAAGACTGACATTAGTGTCCTTGTAGAATGGCTGCACACTTACAGATGTGTTGTCCATGGAGATGCCGTTCAGATTGGCCGTACCTGTGGCATCATTATAATAGCAGTTCCCTCCAACATACAGATTTCCGATGGAGGCAGGCTTGTAAATGGGATTACCCGCCCTAGTGTGGAAAATGTTGTTGTAGGCACTGACATGGTTGAAAATTGCCCTTCCTTGCTGTGGAGGCGGAAGTCCGGCCATAGTCATCACCGACAATCCATAGGTTTTCACATAAAAGTTGTTATGATACACATACAGGTCGGAGTTGGTTCCTGCGTAAACTCCCATATCCCCGCCCAGAATATCATTGTTTGTGACAAAACCGCGCGAATTTCCGCATCCATATATGACTGTGCCTATACCTGTCAAATTCACGATATTGTTCCTTATGCTGTCGGCAACCGTCTCCCCGAGCATGAAGCAGAACCCATTGATGGAATGATTGGCCTTACGCTGGAATATGCGGTTGTCGCTAAAGCTGCATGCGTCCGCCTTATACAGGTGGCATGCGGCGTAATCGATGCCAGTAATGGTGTTGTGCAGTATTCTCACACGCTGCACATGGCTTGCATTGCCCTCCAGATAAAAGGCGCAAACACCGCCCTCCACCAGATTGCCCTGCATAATGACATCACACAATGTGTTGTTGCCATTGATATGCACCACGGAGTAGTTGCCACTGCTGTTATCCTTTTGGCTGCTCCAACTGCGAAATATGCTATTATAAGTGCTGTTAAAACTGCCGGAAAGGGTTTGTGGCAGGACAAGGCGGCAGCCGGATACCTCAATGTGGGAGCTTTTGCCGGTAATCACAAGCGCATGCCCGCAGGTGGCGACGGTACCATTGGCACCAACACCGTCCAATGTCAGACTGGATATTTTCACATATTCGGCACCGTTCACAACCAAGGGGGCAGCCGCCAAGCTCGTGTTGCTGTTGTCCGCACGACGCAGGATTACACTGCTACTGTCCCCTTTGAACGAGGTGATATGCAGGATATGAACGCTGTCCATCCCATTCACATAGGGGATGACCGTATTTACAAAATAGGTGCCAGGTAGTATCTGCAGGGTGACGGAGCCACTCATACCGCATTCGTTCAGAGTGGAAATTGCCGTATCCAAACTCTTGAAGAATCCGGTATCCCCCACCGTATAACTGCCGCTAAAATCCGCCGCACAGGTCTTGGTGCTTTTCTGCAAGGTGTCGTCCTGCACATAATCCTGCGCTGAAAGTGCGGACACATACACCTTGAGAGTATGGTTACCTTGGGTCAGCCCCATAACCTTACCCAACCGGACGGTATCGGTTCCGCAGAAGGGCAGTTTGCCCTTCCATTGCACAGCTGCTTGACGGACGCCGTCCAGTTCCCATGACAGAGTTGCCGCAGTAAGTATGTCTGACCCGCTGTTCAGAACAGTCACCGCCGGATACAGGGTGTCGGAAAAATAACTGTTTTCCGGCCAGTCCAGAATATTTCCCAAAGAGACATTGTATTTGTCCGAAGGGACGGCATAACATCCCCTTACCGTCAGCAGAGAACGGGCAACCCCCTCCTTGCTGTCCGGCACCTCCTTATATCTGTCACATGTCATGCCGGCATAGCTGCTTAACTTCAGGTTCTGATATGTGGCATCCGCATAAAACGGATAGGACATGGCATCATGCTTCGCCGAAACAGCAAGTTGCCGATATTCGTCCAATGTCAGTTTCTGCTCACCCACATAACTGGTATTACCTAAGTGGTCAAAATTAGCCTGATGCAGACAGGCAATGCTGTTTCCAGGAGCATACCATGTGTTAAAGTCAATGTCCCAGACAGTCAAATCGCTATTCCTGTAATTATTGTTGGAAGAAATCACATAATTATCCAAATACAAAGGATAGGCGGGAGTAGTTATTTTATTATCTATAATAACAAGGTTATTCCTTAAAACCAGCCACTCCCCCTTATCTGCTGCAGTTTTGTTGGCGGAGGTGAAAACACCAAATGACGAATTGGGGGTACCCGTAATCAGAACACTGTTATGGATAAACTTTGTCCCATAATTGGATTGCTTGGATCGCTGTGAAGCATTATCTGCAACATCAGCCGCATAAATACCATAAGCCGTCCCTTTAATACAATGCAATATCAATTCATTGTTGCATACAAGCACCGTGGAATCGCAGTCTTTCACCTGCATTCCATATTGTACTCCAGCATTCCCTTTGGTCAACAGGCTGTTGCCTTCCACGCGCAGGTTTTTGCATCCCCTGAAACAGGCTCCCATAAGGGAGGTGTGGGTTGCATCACCTTCTTTCATGACATTGCCGCGGAATGAAGAGGAATTGATAAGATGAAGCAAGCTCACAGCCGAATAACGGAATCCTTCGAAATAATTGCTGTCAATCAACACATGGGACGCATTGTAGTAACTTTCATAACTATAGCTTTTTTGATAAGAATTATTCCATAAAAATTCATAATAATTGCCACTATACAAAGCGTATGTACCATAGTCAAACCGGTTCCCGACAAAGAAAATGCTGTCATGCGTAGAAGCAGAATAAGTTCTCGTACCCAACAAAGAGACTGTAGCATAATTCTCATCACTGCTAAAGACATCCTTCCGTCCGACAAAAACACAGTTTTTAAACGATAGATTTTTACAATTTCCTGAAACATATACGGCGTGTTGAGCAACTGAATCAACTACAATGGTCAGATTCTTGAAAAACAAATTTTGGGAGACATTGATGTTTACTGTATTTCCGCTTTTTGCAATCAGCACCACACTGTCCGCATGTCCGGACAGGGAAGATAATATCACATTATACGCCGTCTTCACGTTGACAAAACTGACATTCCCCTCATAAACGCCATTTGCCACCTGCAAATTCACATTCCCACTCACTCCACAAACAGTCATCTTCTCCACCGCATCTGCCACGGACTGGAAATCATAGTTTCCCCTGCCTACTGTATAGCTTCCGGAAAATGCAGAATCACAAGTGCGGGTAACAAACGTCAACGTGTCGTCATTTGTGACGGAATCTAACATGTAATTCGGGTTTTTTATCCACACCACAATGGTGTCCGCCATATTACTTGGGAAATATGTGCCCAATCGGCAGGTCCCAGTGTTTCCGGCACCCACATTTCCGACCCAGTTCACTACAGGCATCCTCACACCACTCACCGTCCAGTACAACTCTGCATATGTAAGGGCCTTGTCCAGATTGTTTTTGAAAGTCACTTCTACCGTTTGTTGAACACGTGGCTGCCACTTCAACGGTTTGTCGACGGATACCAATCCGACACTGCCTTTCTGATCAGTCTGATGATTTATAATTGTGGTGTCCCTCTCCTTCACATAAAAGCTGTCTGTGACAACCGCCTCCCCCAACATGTCATAGGCTCTGGTGGAAAATACCAGTTTCGTGTTGTAGGGTTGCTTGGGGATGGAGGTCTTCCACAAGGAGTCCCCACCGTCCACGTCGCTCATCTGCAATGAGTCTGCATAAAGAGTATCATTATGCAGCGAAGTATAGTGCAGCCAAGGATGCCTCCGGCAGTCTGAACACATGGTTGGAATCTATCATCGCACGCACCTCAAAGTCATCTATATGCCACCCGTCCGCAATGAAGGAGCCGAAATAACTCCCCTTCCTGATTACGAACTTGATGGCGACAGTGGAGTAGCCGGCACAGTCGCTCAAATCAAAAACCTCCTCCCTCCACCAGGTATTGTCCGCCACAGCAAAAGTGTCGTTGCTTTTCCACTCACTATAGGACAAATCATTGAAGTACGATACCCTTTTATAGGTTGCAGATGTCCCCTCGTAGGCATCTGACGGTATCGGCTTCCAACGACTGCTCAAATTATTCTCTCGGTACATCACCTGGCACATATCGCTACCCAGCACCTTGCAGATGTGCTTGAAGCGCAGCTGCACATGCTTGTAGTTGGTGCAGTCGTAGAACGGCGTCACCAGCTCCACGGTGTCGCCAGCGTTGTACGGCACATAACCGTGCATCGCATACTTGCCGCTCGCCGCCACATTCGTGTCCGATGCCCACGTGGGAGCCGTCGGCGTGGAGGCCGGATACACACTCCAGCCCTGCGGTAGGGCTTTCCTGAAACTCTCGTTCGCCAGCACGGTGATCTGCGCGCCGGCGGTTCCCGCAACAGACATAAGCAGCAGCGTGACAAGCGCCATGCATGCGCTGCGGAGCCGGAACCCTCCGGCACTGTCGCACCTTCCTTGCGGAAGATTTCTGAATAATGAATTTTTTACCATAATGTTTTGGTTTTAAAATTTCACTACCTTGAACAATCCGCTGCGGAAACAACGCAGACGGAAAGCGTCACACTTTCCGCCAAAACAGTATGCATACATGATTACAGGATACGGCACAGCCGCAAATTCAAGATCAGCCTTTGACGCGAAAGCGTTTCCCACACTCCGGAAAGGCAGGCTTCCTGGCTTGTTCCCCTGTGCGCCTTCTCAGGTCGTTAAACCCAATGACTTTATGCACAGGAACTTTGCGGACATACAGTTGCGCGACAGCCCGTGATTCTCACACGGTTTCCTCTTAACCGCACCACATGCGCGGCACCCTTCCGAAACATCCTTTTAAAGAACATGCGTACACATTATAATTATATATTCGTATACCATCACGTGAACGCGTCTGCAAAACTATGCAAAAAAATGATTTGTTATTTCATTTTAAAAAAATATTTTTCTAACTGTAAATGTGTAAATTACCCCCCCCCCACGTAAAACTTTAAAGTTTTTTTACATTTTTTTCGAATCAAAAACGAGGGAGGATGTCCCGGAATTCCCGGACACCCTCCCCTTAAAAACGTTATGTCGGCTATACTACAAAGTATATCCGAGACCTACAAAGAAGCCTGCGGTTTTCAACTTGTAATCGTCAGACTTGTTCATATCCAGCAAGCCCATATTGTATCCGGCGAAAAGGCCGAAGTGCATATAGGTGAAGTTTACACCGAAAGTGGCGCTCAAATTCAGCGTCTCAAAGTTGGTGTTGTCCCCATACCAGTCATTGTCGGTTTCCGTGACATTGGTTTTTCCCAACACGGTGACCGTTGAGGTGACGTGGGAGTTGCCGGCCAATGCAAGGTTCAGGGTGGGACCTGCAAAGATGGAAAGCCGCATGGCATCGGACAAATCCAGCCCATAATTCAAAAGGACAGGCACATCAAGCACCGACTGTGTGTTTTTGGTTTCAACGGTTCCGCCGACAAGGCCGAACACATCCCCGCTTTCACTCTCCTTGCTGAAGTTGTAGCGGTACTGCGCGCCCAACGAAAGCCCCAGGTCGCCGGTGAGGGTGAAATTGTAATGCGCACCGACAAAAATCCCTTTCAGGTGGGTGGTTGAAGTTGTGGAGGTATTGTTGACCGTAACGGTGGATTTCCACGTTTCCGGTGCAAAACCTGCACGGATGCTGAGCTGTGCGTAACTCTTTCCGGCAACAAGCATGGCTGCCGACACTGCTAAGAATGCAAATAATCTTTTCATCATGTTACTTTAACTTTTGGTTTTTAAAAATGCAAAATTAACGAAAAAAACAACATCACGAACCATGATGATAAAAATAATTTTCTGTTTTGCATTTGGAGCCGCTGTTTGTTGTATTTTTGCAATCCGGAATAACAGAAAAATATATTATTAAAATAATGTATAGGACAAATACTTGCGGAGAACTGAACCTGCAAAACGCAGGACAAACGGTGACACTTTGCGGATGGCTGCAACGCTCCCGCGACCTTGGCGGCATGACTTTCATCGACTTGAGGGACCGGTACGGCATCACCCAGCTGGTGTTCAACATGGAGACCCGGCCCGATTTGTGCGAAAAGGCACGTAAGCTGGGGCGCGAATATGTGCTGCAGGCCACAGGGAAGGTGGCGGAGCGGAGCAACAAGAACCCCAAAATGCCGACGGGCGAAATTGAAATCCTCGTTGAGGAGCTGAACATCCTGAACCCGGCCAAGACCCCGCCCTTCACCATTGAGGAGCACAGCGACGGAGGAGACGACCTCCGCATGAAATACCGCTATTTGGATCTGCGCCGCACACCGGTGATGCGCAATCTTGAGCTGCGCCACCGCATCGCGATGCTGACCCGCAACTATTTGAGCGATTTGCATTTTTTGGAGATTGAGACCCCATGCCTGATCAAATCCACGCCGGAAGGGGCCCGCGACTTTGTGGTGCCTTCGCGCATGAATCCGGGGCAGTTCTACGCCCTGCCGCAGTCGCCGCAACAGTACAAGCAGCTGCTGATGGTGGCCGGATATGACCGCTACTTCCAGCTTGCCCGCTGCTTCCGCGACGAGGACCTTCGCGCCGACCGGCAGCCGGAGTTCACCCAGATCGACTGCGAGATGTCGTTTGTGGAGCAGGAGGATGTGCTGCAGACTTTCGAAGGACTGCTCAAACATATCCTGAAAGAGGTGAAGGGGCTGGAATTCGGCGCATTCCCGCGCATCACCTGGAACGATGCAATGAAATACTACGGCAGCGACAAACCCGACATCCGCTTCGGCATGAAGTTCATCGAGCTGAACGATGTGGTCAAGGGCAAAGGGTTCGGCGTGTTCGACAACGCGGAACTGGTTGTCGGCATTTGTGCCGAGGGCTGTGCGGAATATACCCGCAAGCAGCTGGACGCGCTGACCGACTTTGTGAAACGTCCGCAAATCGGAGCCAGCGGGCTGGTATATATCCGCTGCAACGGCGACGGCAGCTTCAAGTCCTCCGTGGACAAGTTCTACACGCCGGAGGATCTGCAGCGCATCGCGGAGCACTGCAATGCCAAGGCGGGCGACCTGATACTGGTTCTCTGCGGCGAAAAGATGAAGGTACGCAAGCAGCTGAGCGAACTGCGCCTGGAGATGGGCAGCCGCCTCGGCCTGCGCAAGCCCGACGAATTCGCCCCGCTCTGGGTGATTGACTTCCCGCTGCTGGAATGGGACGAGGAGACACAACGCTACTACGCCATGCACCACCCGTTCACCGCACCGCATCCGGAGGACGCGCCGCTGCTCGACCAGCCGGAACGCTGGGGCGACATCCGCGCCAACGCCTACGACATTGTGCTGAACGGCAACGAAATCGGCGGAGGCTCCATCCGTATCCACAACCGCGACATGCAGAACAAGATGTTCCACACTTTGGGCTTCACCGACGAAAAGGCGCAGGAGCAGTTCGGCTTCCTGATGGGTGCCTTCGAGTATGGTGCGCCGCCACACGCCGGACTGGCATTCGGATTCGACCGTCTGTGCGCCATCCTGGGCGAGGCGGACAGCATCCGCGACTTCATAGCCTTCCCAAAGAACAACGCAGGCCGCGACATGATGGCCGATGCGCCTTCACCAATCAGTAATGAGCAGTTAGATGAGCTGGCTATCCGACTTGTTCCGCAGGAAGAGAAATGACGGTTCCTGCAAGGAGCCTGAAAATGAGCCCCTGCATGAATCTGACGACGAAAGCGATGGGATTGGCAACGAAACTGAAACGACACCGCCGGAGATGCGATTTCTGATAGTTGGATTAGGCAACATCGGCGCGGAATACGCCGGCACGCGGCACAACATCGGATTTGCCGCCGTGGAGCACTTTGTGCAGCAGCATAACGGCACCTTCGCCCCCGACCGGTACGGCGACACCGCCACCTTCCGGCACAAGAACAAGATGCTCACCATCCTCAAGCCCTCCACCTACATGAATTTGAGCGGCAAGGCGGTGCGCTTCCATCTGGACAAGCTGAAGATTCCGCTGGAGAACCTGTTGGTCATATACGACGACAAGGATCTGCCGTTGGGGCAGCTGCGGCTGCGCGCCCAAGGGAGCGGCGGCACCCACAACGGGGTCAACCACATTATCACCACTTTGGGCACGGACCGGTTTGCGCGGCTGCGCATCGGCATAGGCAACGACTTCCCCAAAGGGATGCAGATTGACTTTGTGCTGGGCCGCTTCACCGAAGAGGAGAAGGCCGCCCTGCGTCCCGCCATAGAGCAGTGCGATGAAATACTGCTGAGCTTTGCCGACCAAGGCATCCAAAAAACTATGAACCTGTATAACAGCAGGAAATAGCAGTTCCGGTGGCTGAGCCTGTCGAAGCCACCGAAGCAGGAAATAGCATAAAAAACACCGATAACCTGTGGAAATGTGGTGTAATGGACAAAAATTAGGCTGTTTTTGAGGACTTGCTCTCTAATGGACAAAAAATAGGCTGTTTTTTTCCTTAAGGGTTCTGAGGGAAGAAAAA
>CACYHG010000080.1 GCA_902774175.1 uncultured Bacteroidota bacterium | reverse complement strand
CTTGGAGGCGTTGCTCTGCGCAAACAACGGATTTGACAGCAGTGATACTGCCGTGACTGCCATGAGAAGCCTTTTGCTCCATTTACGGTCTTCATGAGTATGCCTCCCCAATCCTTGTGAATAATTTTTTTTCTCCATGTTATTATTCATAAATAATTATAATTCAAGATAGTAATAAAATTTCAAAAAATTTTAAAAACATTCAAAAAATTCCGGCAAAATGACCTGTTGCATTCAATAAATTGAATGTTTGGGCCAGCAAAAATGGAATCATTTTGCAGCGGAAACGACATTTTCCAAACAGCCGCATCCTTGCCGTCCGGACTGCCGGACGATGCGCGAACCCCTGCCCGTACACGGGATTCAGGCATTCCATTATATTTCATATCTGCCGTTTTGTTTTCCGTCATCGTTCTGTCTTCTTTTTGTAAAATTACCAAATTTTCCATTCCCTTCCATTGTTACGGAACACATTCAAAATACACATAAAAAAACATTCAAAAATCAAACTGAATTTTTAACACCCCTTTCTGTGGTATCAGTTTTTTTAGTACTTTTGCATTTTCTTTCACATAAAACAAAATGGCTATGGACAAGAACGTGAACGACATCACCCGTGCGGACAGGGTCAATGCCACAAAAAGGGATTTGATGCAGAAGAACATTTTCCGTTCCGGAATATTGGTAATCACTGACTATTCGCTCGTGTACAAACTTGCAGGCATCAGGCAGGGGCAGCCGTACCGCGCAAGGGAACCGCGCCTAATGATAGTCACATCGGGTGAGGCGGAAGTGGAAATCAACGGCATCGGTTTCCACCTGCGCACCAACTCCGTGGTGATGGTGCCTGAAAACGGCATCGTGGAAATACTGTCGATAGGTGCGGACTTTAACGGGCAGGCACTGGTGCTTCCCTTACAAAACTACGGGGACAGATTTGGCGACATGCTGTCCAATCCGCAACACCTGCGCAAGGTCACCGGCGATGATGCGGAAATGCTGAAAGGACACATCAGGATGTTCCACGAGCTTCTGTCCCAACCGAGGAGCGACGCCGAGCTGGCGGATTTGGCGGAGCCGATGGTTGCAGCCATGTTGAGATACCTGTTCATGCTATACAGCGAAGCCTTACCCGGCACCCGTCGCGCAGCCCGTCCGCACGACCTCTTCAACGAGTTCGTCAACTTGGCTAACAGGAATGTCCTGAAAGAGCGGAACGTGACCTATTATGCGGACAGGTTGGGCATAACCGTAAACTATCTGAGCATCCTTGTGAAGAAATTCAGCCACATAAGCGCCAAGGAGTGGCTGGAACTTGCAGTATGCAGGGAGGCGAAAATGCTGCTGAACAACTCGAATGACAATCTGGACAAGATTGCAGCGGCTCTCGGTTTCTGCAACGCCACGCAGTTCGGAACCTTCTTCAAGAAGCACACCGGCCAGACGCCGATGGAATACAGGAACGGGAAGGAAATTCCGTTGGGTGAGGCGGAAGGGGAATGATTTTTCCCGCACGGGTGGCGGGGCGTATCCGTATTTTGGCTATTTTTGCAAAAACAAACCAGTATTAACAAATAGATATTAACTGTTTATGAAAAAATTAATTACGCTGTTGGCCTTGGCCGGTCTTGTTATGGCGCAGTCCGCCATGTCGCAGAACATCACACTGAAATTCACAGGAGCCACCGATAAGGGGAGCTTTGTCCGTTTGGATTCCGTCAGGGTGCAGAACACAAGCCGGTCGTGGAGCGAAACCATTGTATATCCTGACACCGTGCTCGAATTCCCCACTGTGGGAATCACTGGGGCACAAGGCATGTCAGCCGGCATTGCCGCGTATCCCAACCCGTTCAACGGAACAACCAATGTGTCCGTTTCCATGCCGCAGGGCGGGAACGCCACCTTGCAGGTCTATAATATTGCAGGACAGAAGATTGTTGAGCGGAATGTGACGCTTGTGGCTGGAAACAACCTTTTTGAGGTCCGGCTTCAGAAAGCTCAGGTTTACCTGTTGTCAGTTGCCACCCCGCAGGGACGTAAAACCGTCAGGCTGCTCAACTGCGGAGATGGTCCGGAAAACAGCATACAGCCTTGCGGAACTGTTCTGGCTGCAGAAAAAAGCCAGTCCGTGAACCCTTTCCAAAGCGGTGATGTCCTTAAAATTGTGGGATATGCTACAATCGGCGGCAAATCCGTAGCAAGCAGGGAGGTCCGGCAGGCACAAACGGCAAGCGAAAATTTCACTTTGGTTTTCGCAATGTCGGAATCAGCTGCATTTTCTGTAGGTGAAAACAGCAAGATTGTCTTTTCACCTGGCAACCTGCAGTGGAGCGCCACTGGCGGCGGCACCGACGCCACCACACATGCTGTTGCCGGAGGCGGTACAGCTGCCGGCACCTGGCGTTTCGCTCCCAACCAGTGGGATACCATCGGGTCCGATAATGGCAACATTTCCTCCTCATACACAGGCTGGATAGATCTTTTCGGATGGGGTACAAGCGGATACGACAACAAATATCCGTATATGGCAAGCACGAAAAATGATGATTATGGCAACGGGAACACCAGTATTTCCGGAACCAACTACGATTGGGGTGTCTATAATGCCATCTATAACCCCAAAACATCCTCCACTGACGCTCCCGGCACATGGCGTGCCATTTCCGGTCCCGAGTGGGATTATCTCATTAATAGCCGAAGCACCGCTTCCGGCATACGTTATGCCAAAGCCTCGGTCAACGGTGTTCCGGGGCTTGTGATTGTGCCTGACAATTGGAACGCCTCCGTATATTCGTTGGACAGCACCAACACCACAAATGCCACATTCAATTCCAATGTCATCACTGCCGCACAATGGGGCGCATTGGAGGATGCCGGTTGTGTGTTCCTGCCTGCAGCCGGCCGCCGCTCAGGCACTTCGGTGCTATATTCCGGTTCATACGGGTATTACTGGTCATCATCATGCAACAGTTACGGCAATGTGGGCTATGGTTACTTCTATAGCAAGTATGTGAGTGCTTTATACCTCTCCCGCAATGCCGGGTACTCCGTGCGGCTCGTCCGCCCTGCAAATTAATCCTAATGGTAATAATCATTAATTTTCTGTTACAATGAAAATAATATCCAAACTTCTGCCCGTGGTGGCAATTATGGCAGGACTGATGATGTTCTCCTGCGAAAAAGAGGTGAATAACAATGGTAATCAAAGTGGTTCCACACCTACACCTACGCCAACGCCTACACCACCACCTTCACCTTCACCTTCGGGAAATGTCGATAGCATAACTGTGAACGGTGTCACGTTCAAGATGGTCAAGGTTGAAGGCGGCACGTTCATGATGGGAGCACCAATCACAGATTCTGAAGCTTATAGCAACGAATTGCCTCAGCACTGTGTCACCCTAAGCGAATACTACATTGCGGAAACTGAGGTTACGCAGGCACTTTGGCAGGCCGTGATGGGCAGCAACCCTTCCCATTTCAAATTCCCCGACCGACCTGTTGAGGAGATTAGTTGGAATGACTGCAAAACATTTATTGAAAAATTGAACCAGCTTACAGACAAACAATTCCGTCTGCCTACCGAGGCGGAGTGGGAGTATGCCGCACGTGGAGGCGGGAACAGTCATGGATACAAATTCAGCGGTAGCGACAATGTGGATGATGTTGCTTGGTACACAGATAATTGCGGTGGAGAAACGCACGCGGTCAAAACCAAGGCCGCCAATGAACTTGGTTTGTATGATATGACTGGTAACGTCTTGGAGTGGTGTAGCGACTGGATGGCAGCCTATACGGCTGATACGGTTTCCAATCCGCAAGGTCCGGCGGCCGGTTTCAAGCGTGTGCTTCGTGGTGGCAGCCTGTACAACGATGCAAGACGTCTCCGTGTCACACGCAGGAGTGAGTACAACCCCACTTTCACCGATTACAGTGTCGGCTTCCGTCTGGCCTTATAGAGGTTCCAGTCACTCTGGGGATGGCGTGTAAGCAAATTATCTGCTTTTGCAATTATGCGATTTGGAAAAGAGTTATTATTGCTGATAGCGGCTTGTTGCCTGACAGCGAGTGCCTTTGCTCAGGACAGCGCTGATGTGCGAACGCCGTGGAGACCGGTGGTTTCCTACATCGGCGATGCGGCCGGCAACCTTTCAGGCGGCATGGAAAGGGGCGGCGGCTATTTGGGATATGCGGTTCTGGGAATCTCCTACAACGGGGAGGAGTCCGGTCGCTGGCGGAACGGCGGCTTCACGCTGACCGGCGGATGGACGCACGGCTGCACCCCGTCCGAAAGCTGGATAGGCGACCTGCAGGTGGCCGACTATATCGAGGCAGGCAACCATCTCTTTTTGCAGGAGTGCTATCTGTGGCAGCGATGGGGAAACTGGGAAGCAACCCTGGGAATGCAGGACTTTTGCGCCCATTTCTGTTTTGCAGACGCTGCCAACCTCTATTTCAATTCTTCGTTCGGAATCTCCTCCGCACTTTCGTGCAACCACCAGCTTTCCTTTTTCCCGCTCTTCACCTGGGGCGCAAATCTGCGGTGGCAGCCTTCCTCTTCGTTCCGGCTGCAGGCCGCCCTGTTCGACACGCCGATTGACTGGGAGGACAACCCCTACAACCTCAAATGGCGTTTCCAGAAGGAAAAGGGGGCCAATATGGTGGTGGAGGGGGAGTATTCCACCAAAGTCGGGACAATAGTAAAAACGGCCCTCATCGCACAGACCAGCGACTGGACTGTAAGCATTCAGGCCTCGGCGGAACAGCCTGTTCTGGAAACTGATCGGCACAGCCTCCGTTTATTCGGCATGGGTGCCGTACATCTGTCGGAAAGTTGCACCCATCCGCTGCAGTATGCGTTCGGTGCAAACCTTTCCGGACTGTTTTTCAGGACGGGTGCCGATGTGCTCGGTCTTGCGGTGACGAACGCCGCCATCCGGTGGGAGGGTGGCCGGTTTCGCAACGAGACTGCGGTGGAGCTTACATGGCAATGGGGCATTAACGGCCATTTCTATATCCAGCCTGACCTGCAGTATATCATAAACCCCTCCGGCAACGGCGTGCAGTTGGGGAATGCGCTTTTTTCAGCCCTGCGGATAGGGTTTGAATGGTAGGCCGGCATATATGCAGCCAGATTTCCGTTATAGGTCAGACAACAGCACGGACACGGCGGAGTTTTTTGCAACATGCGGACAATATTTCATAAATTTCAGCGTTATTGTATGTAGTTTGGTAACCCAAAGGTAAACATATGGAATCTTTTAGTATGAATGACTCTCGAAACATTGCAGTCTTTCCATGCAAAGCCTATACATATTTTTGCCTCCGGCCAGGTTTACCTGCCCAAGGAACATTTATCACCACGGAATACGCCCCAATGTGGCAGAACGGCACACTGCCCAAGTACAGCTTCAACGCCAAAGAATTAGACGAGGAAACCGGCATGTACTATTACGAAGCAAGATACTACAAACCGCCGGTATTCACATCAAGGGATGCGATGTTTGAAAAGAAACCGTGGTTGAGTCCGTACCATTATTGCAGCAATAATCCTGTAGGTAGGGTTGATCCGAGCGGGTATGATGATGATTGGTATCAAAGCGATGATGGCACTGTTGGATGTACAGAAGGCCATGCAGCAACTGTTGTGGATGTTAACGGTAAAAGATATCGCAATATTGGAGAAACTTATTCTAAACAAAATGCGGATGGTTCTTATTCTAATTATTATCAAAATGTAGGTTTTAAATCCAACAAAAAATTCAACGCTAAGGAGTATATACTTAAAAATGATTTGGTTGGAAAGTATATCAGTAATAATAGTCCACTATCAGTATCTTCGAAAAAAGAACTATTTCAGGCATCTATTCATCATGCACA
>CACYHG010000079.1 GCA_902774175.1 uncultured Bacteroidota bacterium | reverse complement strand
TGAAATGTTTCCGACATTGACCTCGCACCGGATGACAGCCTGCCTCCGTGTCACATATCCGCACTCGTCGGTGACTTCAAGGAACAGGGTGTCCATTCCGCTGCAGGAGACATCAACAATAATCCATGAGAGTGTGCTGTCTCCATTGATTTCCCAGCCGGAGTTGTTGGAAAGATGCCAGCGGTATTGCGCCTTCTCCATATTATCCACACTGAACAGGGCAAGGCTGCGGCTTGAGAAGCTGTTCCTCCCCTGAATTTCTGATACGGAGGTGATGCTGTCGCAGAAGATAAAGCGCAGGCTTTGGCTTTCATGGCATCCCTTGTGTGCGCTGTAGGCGTGGACGGTGAGCAGCCCCTGTCCGCGGCTGCCGACCTTCATGATGCAACGGAGCGAATCGGCGTTTTCCAGCTGCCATTGCGGGCTGCTTAACTCCCAAAGGTAGCTGGCTGCTCCGGCTACGGCAGGTATCGAGAATTCATAATCCCCGATACTGTCGATGCGGCTTGCTCCGCTGATGGGTGCCATGTTCCCGATGGGGGCGTCGCACTGGAGGTGCAGCACCACGACGCTGTCGTTGCCCTTATCCGTCACAATAATCTGCCGGTAATCCCCGCTCTGCTTGATTTCCATTCCGTGCCATACCATCGGGCCGCAGATGGCGGTGTCGGTTTCGCGGTAGGCGGAAAGCGGGCGGGTGTTGTAGCTGAGGTGGTAGTCCCAGTCCGGAAGCAACTGGGTGGATGGGGTATAGCAGCTGTCGTTCGCATCACCGAACAGCTGGTATCGCAATTCGTTCTTTTCTATCAGCGCGTGATTGTATCCTTTGGCAATGATTTGTGCCGACTGGCTGCTGTAGTGGCATTGAAGTGAGAAGGCGTTGCGAAGGTGGTCCACGTTGCTGCCGGACATGGTGGCAATTGTGTCGCCGTTCCGGTAGCTGTAGCCCGGCACGAAGCGCACCATGACTGAAATTGCCCTGTTTTCCGGCACCTCATATCCTAATGCTGTGGCTTTGCCGAAATTCATCGGTATGCTCATGGTCGTGCGCAGCGTGTCCTTGGGTTGGAGAGGATAGCGGATGGTTACGCAGTTGGCCGTTTTCGGACGTATCGGCCCGGTCAGCACCTTGGGGCAGAGGTAAGCCTGCCCGTCAATGTTTATGATTGTGCAGTTGGTGTCGTTGGCGTCGTAGTGCGCCAGATAGATGTAAAGGGTGTCCGGCGCGTCATTCTCCGTATGGAGCCGTCCCAGTTTGTATTTGTAGTTCAGCCGCAGGCTGTCCAGACGGTAGTTGCCCTGGAACAGCTGCCGGTTGTGCGAATATCCGAAGGCAAGTGCGGTGGGGTTCAGCATTGTGCCGATGCTGTGCAGGTCGCATGAGGCGGTGATGTCCCCGTAGATATGCAGGCAGGTGTCGGGGAGCATCAGGTGGAGGGAATTGCCAGTGCTGGAACTGTTGAATTCATCGGAGGCGACCCAGCCTTTGCTTTTTTCCTCAAGATAGGGGTTCAGGTTGATGACCGCCCGCTGGTCGCGCGAGTAGTTGCCGCTGCCGCCGCCGGTGCCCACACCGCCCGGGCAGAGGCTGTCGATGGTGCAGTAGCAGTTGTATTTTCCGCTCCATCCCCAGTTGAAATGGAACATGTCGTTGGCGTCGAAGCCGTCGCAGACAAAGGCGTGGCCGGCGCCGCCCGTGTATCCGTATCCCGAAAAGACCATCGGCTGGCTGTTGCGGAGCTGGGTCTTCAGCAGGTTTTTCCATTGCATGTCGTTGTAGTCGCTTTTTTTGACACCGGTGGCGTGGCTGTAGCCGAAATAGTTCTGGAAGGCGCGCAGCGCATCGTTTGCACTGGAGCTCCAGTCCGAATACACATAGGCGCCGCTGCCGGTGGCGGAATAGGTCATGTTGACGGAAACCCCGCAGTGATAGAGCAGCTGTGCCACCGCCGCCCGCTGGTAGGCTTTCGGGAACGCGCCGAAGTACATGGGCATGTTCTCGTATTTGTAGCTGGTGTGTTCAAAATCTGCATACAGGTATCCGTATTTGCTGTGCGTGTAACCATGGGAACCGTAGCCATGGGTTGGATACTTCCAGTGGCGCAGGATGATGGCCATTGCGGTGGCGGTGCAGCCGGCCGGGCATCGTCCGCCGTAAGTGCTGCCCACACCTGCATCTTTCGGGCAGGAGTCGTTGAAGTAGGGCCATTGGTCCCAATCCATATTTTCGGTCAGAGGTGCGACGGAGGTGGCGTTTTCGTTCGCCATGATTGTCGCTCCGCCTGATGCCAGCAGCTGCCATTTGTCCATAACCGATGGTGCTGCTGGGAGCTCACGCCGGATGGCATCCGAAATCTCCTCCTGCATGGCGGCCAGCAGCGCCTTCATGTTGATCGGAAGGTCTGAAGTGTCAAATGTGCCTTTGTCGGAGTAGGCGAGTATGGGAACTATGTTCTGCGAGGCGGAGACGATGACAAATCCGCCCTCCTTCCGGTTGAAGGCGTAGAAGCAGGGGAGGTCCTCCCCGCTTTTCTGCAATGACGGCTGCATTGCCGTATATGCAAGCTGCAGCTCTGCTCCGGACTTTTGCGTCCGCATGTGGGTATATTGGGTCAGAAAGTGTTTTCCGACGGCTGATGCGGATTCCGGAGAGACGTGCTGGGCCTTTGCATTACCTGAAAACAGACAGATAACTATAATGGTGACAAACAGTTTTCGCATAATTGACAATTGTTCGGTTAAAAGTGCAAATGTAGTTAAAATGCGGATACGAATGGCAGGTGAAAACAAAAAAATGCTTTTTTCGCGTATGGTGTCTGTAAAAATGCTATTTTTGCAGCGGAAAGTAAACATGAAACTATGAATTGTCCAGACATTCCCCAGATGCGTCATTCCGGCAGCGGACGCTTTTTCCTGATTGCCGGCCCGTGTGTGATAGAAAACGAGACCATGCCGATGGAAATTGCACGGCATATCAGTGGTATATGCGACCGTTTGTCCATACCTTACATTTTCAAGGCCTCCTACAGGAAGGCCAACCGTTCCAGCCTGCATTCCTTCACCGGCATCGGCGACCTGCGCGGCCTGGAGCTGCTGGCGGAGGTGCGCGAACGGCTCCATATTCCCGTTCTGACGGATGTGCATTCGCCGGAGGAGGCGCGCCGTGCCGCGGACTATGTGGATGTGCTGCAGATCCCGGCCTTCCTGTGCCGGCAGACCGATTTGCTCGTTGCGGCGGCGGAGAGCGGAAAATGGGTCAATATAAAGAAGGGGCAGTTCGTATCGCCGGAGGCGATGAAGTTTGCTGTGGAGAAGGTGCGTGCTTCGGGGAATCCGCATGTGATGCTGACCGAGCGGGGCACTTCGTTCGGCTATCATGATCTGATTGTCGATTTTACAGGCATTGCCGCCATGCAGCGCAACCAGTGCCCAGTCATACTGGATGTGACCCATGCGTTGCAGCAGCCGAACCAGTCCACCGGCGTGACGGCCGGCAAACGCGACCTGATAGAGGTGCTGGCAAAGGCGGGGGTCGCCGCCGGTTTCGACGGGCTCTTCATGGAGACCCATCCCCATCCGGAGCAGGCGCTTTCGGATGCCTCAACCATGCTGCCGTTAGCTAATCTCGAACCGCTGCTTGAAAAGCTGATAAGGCTCCAGGAGGCGTTATAGTTGAAAGCAGCCCGCAAAAACGCCTCCATCGACTGGACCATCAAGGAAAATGTGCGGGCAAAGATGATAGTGGCTGTTAAGCGGCTTTTGCGCAATTAAAAAGTTATGGAACAGAAATTTTGTCAAAGCTGCGGAATGCCGCTCACGGAAGAGATGCTCGGCACCAACGCCGATGGGAGCAAAAACGGGGATTAATTTCCCAATGTCCGCCTTTGTCGGGTCCGACGCGGCGGATGATGCCTTTTTGTTGAAGATTCTTTATATTTTTCTCCACACCACGGCGTGAAAGGCCGATAAGAATAGTTAGTTCTTTTATAGTAATTTGCGAGTTGTCCCTAATTGCCCGAATGATTTTCTCCACACTTTTCTCCACACTTTTCTGCTGCGTTTTCTGTTGCGTTTCCTCCACACTTTTCTGTGAACTTTCTGCAACATCCTGTGTGTCGATGGAGTCTGGTTTTGCTATGTTTACATTGTTCCTTTGGAACGTCACCAAGACACCTCCTTGCGCTGATTCAATGGTAGGTTTGGGAAGTCCTGCCGCTTGGAATCCGTCACATATTCAGATTTTCTACTTGCTGTGTGGAAAATGATTTCAGTTTGTTTATGCAATGTGTTCTATATACTTTGTTTATATTAATCCAACGATTCGGGTTCTTCTTCGTCTGTGCTTTCCGTGACAGAGGCATCGAAAGCCAAAAATACTTCCAAAAATGCAGTTTCGCGATAGAAATAATTGGGGTCGTCGGTCAGTTTGTCCTCCATGAAGTGGAATCCCCAGTTGGCGTATTCCTCCATCGTCTGCATCAGCATATCAACCGCTTTGCGAGATGTCATTTCGCCTTTTTCCAATGCGATGAAATCAATGTCAGTGCGGGCAACAAGAGCGGTGAAAATGTACTCACGAAGTTTCGGATAGGCTTTCCGTCCTTTGACAGAATCCAAATTGCCCCAATATTGAATAGGCTGACCGAAATTCCTGCGCTTTTGCGTGTCTTCGATGAGCGGCCGTTTCTGGTTGAAATACAATCCTATAAAAAAGGCGATCATTAGTGTCCACTGGTTGGAACACTACCAATTTTTTCTTGGTCTTCGCTTTCATCACCAACGAGCCGAAAACCAAACAGTTGCCCATTTAAAATCAAAAACTTTGTATTCCATACTTGATTATTAGTGTTTTTTAACTTCTATCCAAAAGCCATGCAGTTTTGATCTAGTATCATCTTCTGCTTTCAATATTTCATTAATTTCATAATTTAGACCATATGACACGGTCAGCGCCTGCTTTGTTTTACTATCCGTATGTGCCGTAATAATACGGTAATTTTCAAGTAATGGTATAATTTCATCTATAACCATTTTAGAATTGTTTGATATATATCTAGAACTTTCTTCAATATTTTTCTTATAAATCCAAGTTGTTTTAGAAAACTTATTAATGAATTTCTTTACGGTTTTGTAAAACTCCGTGGGCTCATAATACTCAACTTCTTCAAAACCGTCTTTTGATGTGATTCCATATTTTTCCAATAATTTATGAATTTGTATTGGCGAGTATTCTGAAACATATTCTTGTCCATCATCAGAATATGACAAATCGTTAATAGTACAATTACACATATTAACGCCAACAAATCTATTCCTCCCGACAATTTTTAATCCACTAAATGTACAATTATCAAATTGAATGTTCTCAAAATCAGTTGTTCTGAAACTAATGTTTGTAAACGTACAATCTATAAACGATATATTTCGCAATCTCTTACTTTCAAAAACTAAACTCGAGAAAATCAATTCATTTATTGCAACAACCTCTATTATTTGAACATCATCAAGTATATATGGAATTAAAGTCCCAATGTTTGGCTGTATGTAGGTGGGTTTCCATTCTTTCTTTACAATGGACAGCAAACCTTTAACTATTTCTATCTTGCTTTCATTATTCAACTTTTTTGCAAAATAATCAGCTACCGTATCAGGCAACTGAGCATTAAATAAAAACCTGTAAACTTTATCCCATTTCCCAGTTTGTATTGCATCAAAAACTTTGTTCTTAAAAGCAATTGAAAGAAAATAGTTTTTAAATTCTTCATGATCAAACTTCCTATCAATCCCATTTGTGCTCACTAACAAAGCATGAGACTCTACCATACGTATAACTTTATGTTTTACATCCTCCTCAATATTCCATTCTTGTAACAATATTGTCAATAATAATTGGAGGTGTTCTTTTGAAATATAGTCTTTCTTGTTATCCCACATTTCCTCAGCAACAGTTGCTAAAAAAGTAACATGTTGGTCAAAAGTCAAATGTGGTTTACCTGATATTTCGACGTAATGGACAAAAATTAGGCTGAAATCTTTGTAACACATGTAACAATTAGCATGTTATGGCGTTCAAAGGTTATGAATAAAAAAAATGCTTT
>CACYHG010000078.1 GCA_902774175.1 uncultured Bacteroidota bacterium | reverse complement strand
GCCCGCCGTCCCCACCCATGCACACCCGTCGGGCCACACCGGCACCCGGAAAGCGGTCGGGCATTTTCGAAAGTTTGCCGCTCGGAAACCCATCAGGGGTGCATCACGGTCAAAGAACGAGATGAACCCGAAAAGGGAATGGTGTCAAAGGGGTTGGATAAACTAAAATGAACCCAACAGAATGTTGAACCCAGAAACAACCAGTATATGGACAATGCAGTGATATATGCAAGAGTCTCATCGACCGGAGACCGCCAATCAACGGTACGACAGGTGCTGGACCTGTCCGAGTATGCAACCAGGAACGGCCTCACCGTCCAGCAGACCTTCGAGGAACACATTTCTGGAGCCAAACGGAATGCGGACCGACCGGTCCTCACCGAATGCCTCGACTACTGCCGGGACAACGGGACGGACATCCTCCTCGTGTCCGAACTGTCCCGTCTGGGCCGGAACGTGGATGAGGTCCTTTCGTCCATCCGGTGGGCCAAGGACAACCGCCTGAACATCTTTTTGCAGAAGGAGGGGCTGCACATCTACGGCCCGGACGGGAAGGAGAACCCGTACCTCACCATTATGATTGCAGTCCTCGGAACCGCTGCCCAGCTCGAACGTGAAAACATCTCGTTCCGATTGCAGTCCGGTCGCAGGAGATACGTCGAACGCAACATGGCCCTGACGGGGAAATCCGGTCTCGGTCGTGAAGGCTACCGGAAGCCCAAGGAGCAGAAGGCCGAGGAGTACAAGGAGACCTTGAAGCTGTTGAGGAAGGGCTACCCGTACAGGAAGGTGGCCAGGCTTTGTGGGGTCTCGGAGAGTACCGTGAAAAGACTTAAAAAGGAGTTCGCAATATGACAGGAAGGAAAACCATCGGCATATCGGAGGACCGCCGCCAACCTCCGGCCCGGAAAAAAAAGTTCGACCCAGAGAGCTTTCGCATGTGAAAAAATGGTACTTTTGCAAATGTTTAAAATCTGAGACCAATTTTGTATCAGAATTTTGGAATAAATAGATTATTAGTTAAATCCGGAGTCGGAGTTCTATTCCCTCCAGCTCCACAAATGAACCTTTGACCACTTATATTATGAGCAGTGTAGTGGCCCTTGTGGGGCGTCCAAATACTGGTAAATCAACTCTTTTCAACCGGCTGGTTCAGTCAAGGCAGGCCATAGTGGACAGTGTGGCCGGTGTGACGCGCGACCGCAATTACGGTCAGTGCGAATGGAACGGCACCGTTTTCTCAGTCATTGATACGGGCGGGTATGTCTCCGATTCCTCCGACATCTATGAAAGCGAAATCCAGAAGCAGGTCCGTCTGGCGATAGACGAGGCCGATGTGATCCTTTTCCTTGTTGACGGCAGGGAGGGGCTGACCGTGATGGACGAGGATATCGCCGCGCTGCTGCGTCCTTGCAAAAAACCGGTCTATTTGGTTGTAAACAAGATTGATTCTCCTTCCAATTTCTCCGACCAGCTGGAGTTCTATGCGTTGGGGATGGATGAACTTTATCCGGTTTCCGCCATCTCCGGAAGCGGCACGGGCGACCTTCTGGACGAGGTTGTGAAGCATTGCACAAATGAAAAGGAGGAGGAGATTCCGGAAGATCTGCCCAAGATCACCTTTGTGGGTCGTCCGAATGTGGGCAAATCCTCAATCATCAACATGCTGCTTGGGAAGGAACGGAGCATCGTCACGCCGCTGGCCGGCACCACCCGCGATTCCGTCTACACGCGATACAAGGGCTTCGGTTACGACTTCTATCTTGTTGACACAGCAGGGCTCCGCAAGAAGAAGAAGGTGGAGGAGGATCTGGAGTTCTATTCTGTGATGCGCACTGTCCGTGCCATCGAGAACAGCGACGTGTGTGTGGTGATGTGCGACGCCTCCCAGGGTTTTGAGGCGCAGGACCTGAACATCCTTAGCCTGGCCCAGCGCAACAAGAAGGGGATTGTGCTTGTTGTCAACAAGTGGGACCTGGTGCAGAAAAATTCAAACACGCATCTGGAGTTTGAAAGGCGTATCCGCGAGAAGGTCGCGCCCAACAATGACATCCCAATTCTTTTCACCTCCGTGCTGAAAAAACAGCGGATTCTGGATGTGCTTGATGCCGCGATGAATGTATACGGCAACCGCAGCCGTCGTGTCCCGACATCGGAACTCAACGAATCGCTCAAACAGATTATTGACGACAATCCGCCTCCAATTGTAAAGGACAAGATTGTCAGGATAAAATATGTCACGCAGCTGCCGACCCCGACTCCGGCGTTCGCCTTCTTCTGCAACATGCCGCAGTACATTAGGGACGACTACAAACGCTTTCTGGAGAATAAAATCCGTAAGATGTGGGATTTCAAGGGTGCTCCTGTAGAATTGTATTTCAGAAAAAAATAGTTATGGGAAAATATATCCGAAATATAGTTTTGTTGCTGCTTGTGCTGGTATCATGCGGATGCAGTCAGAAGCAGCCCATCCTGGAGGAGACGGTCTCTTTTCCGAACCATGCGTGGAACCGTTTTAACAAGGTGCCTTTCCAAGTGACAGTCCGCAATCCGGAAACCTATTATGACATTCTGCTACGTGTGTCGTTCATGGACGGGTTCCCATACGATGAAATCCCTGTCAATACGGTGCTTAAAAGCCCTGACGGTCAGGTGAACGTGATGCGGAAGGTCTTGGGGACGCGCAACGCGGACGGCGGATATGCCGGCACGGTCTTCGGCGATGTGTGGACGGTTGAGAAGGCTGTCCATACACACCGTAAATTCGGGAAGGAGGGGGTGCACACATTGGAGGTGGAACACCTCACGCAGTATTTTGACCTCGATGGCATCGTCTCCGTCGGGTGTGTTATAGTACCATCAAAAGAACAGTAGATTATGAAGATAGTTGCAGTTGAACCTATAGGAATTTCGCCGGAAAAGGCACAGGAGATCAAGTTGGAACTTGCCGCGATGGGGCATGATTTTGTCTTTTTCCCCGACCGCAGGGAGGATGCGGAGAACCTGCGCAACCGCATGAGGGATGCGGAGGTGGTTGTGATTTCCAACATACCTTTGAAGGAGGAGGTTCTTTCGGCCTGCCCGAAACTGAAGCATATCGCGCTTGCCTTCACCGGCAAGGACCATATCGACGGGGCATATTGCGCGGCACACGGCATCACCATCCGCAATGCAGCCGGATATGCCACCCGGGCGGTGGGCGAACTTGCCGTAGGGCTCATGCTTGATGTTTTCCGGCGCATCACCGCGCTGGATGCTGAGATACGGTACGGCGGAGTCCGCGGAGCTTTTTTGGGAAGGGAATTGTACGGAAAAACTGCCGGCATCGTCGGTACGGGGGCTATCGGCACCTATACGGCGAAACTTCTGCAGGCGTTCGGATGCAAAGTCATTGCCTGGAACCGTTCCGAGCATGATGAGGTGAAGTCCATGGGCATTCCATATCTTCCGTTGGATGATCTGCTGCGGCAGTCGGATATAATTTCCCTGCATGTGCCGCTTACACCGGAGACGCATCACCTGATTTCGGCTGAAAAGCTGGCTTTGTGTAAACCTACTGCAATTCTGGTCAATACGGCGCGCGGTAATGTGGTCGATATGGATGCGCTGGCGGTCGCTCTGCGCGAAGGGTGTCTTGCCGGTGCGGGGCTTGATGTGTATGAGAAGGAGCCGCCGCTTCCGGAAAATCATCCGCTGCTGCATGCGCCCAATGTGGTGATGGCGCCGCATGTGGGCTATGCCACGCGGGAGGCGTTTGACAGCCGCATCGACATTGTGTTTTCGTATCTGAAGGATTATTTGAAGGAGGCGGTGAATGCGTAGGTTCCTCCGCTGCATCGGTCTGCTTCTGCTGATTTCCTGCCAGCTTGTGTTGCCTGCGCAGCCACGTCTGCATGTGACCCCCTCGGACACACTGTGCGGGGAGGAGGCGGAGACGCAGATACGGCGGATGTGGGATGAGCTGCAGGATTCCTGGTTCGCCCGCATTGCCGAATATCAGATCAATTCCCAAATCAGCATGCCGGATGTGGTTTCGGATTCCGCAAGTGTGGATTCGGTCAATATACTGCGACTGCAGGCACTGCTGAACACGACGGTTTTCCCGATGGTTTATAACGATGAGATACGCCGTTACATCAATCTTTATACCAAAGGCTTGAAATCCATGCCGCTGATTCTGGCGCGGGCGCAGGAATACTTTCCCATGTTTGAGGAGACGCTTGACCGTTACGGCGTGCCGCTGGAACTGAAATATTTAGCTGTAATCGAGTCCGCACTGCGTCCGGATGCCGTGTCGCGGGCAAAGGCCAAAGGGTTGTGGCAGTTCATGTACGGTACCGGAAAACTGTACGGGCTGGAGGAATCAACCTTTGTGGACGACCGTTTCGACCCGCTCAAGGCGACCGATGCCGCCGCACGGCACCTTTACGATTTGAGCGAGATGTTCGACGGCAACTGGCCGCTTGCATTGGCCGCCTACAATTGTGGCCCTGGCAATGTGGTCAAGGCGATAAAGCGGGCTGGCGGCGCACAGGATTTCTGGCAGATATACAATTATCTGCCACGGGAGACAAGAGGCTATGTGCCTGCCTTCTACGGTGCCATGTTCGCCATGAAATACTACCGCCTTTACGGGCTTGAGGCTGCGGTAGTGAGGGTCGAGGCGACGGACACCCTGATGATATACAAGAAGTTGGATTTTCGCAAGGTCAGTTCGTTGACCGGCATCCCGTTGGATGAGCTTAAACATTATAATCCGCAGTACAAATGCCAGATCATTCCCGCATCCTCCTCGGGCTATGCGCTGACGCTTCCGGCCAAATATGTGCCGATATTCATGTCGGTTGAGGACAGCATCTACCGGATGCAGCAGGCGGAGGAGCTGGCGCGGATCACGCTTCCCTCCTCCGGGGAGGAGACAGGCGCCGAATACACGCTCAAAAACAAGTACCATGTGGTGAAGAGCGGGGAGTCGCTGACCATGATTTCCCGCAAATACGGCACGACCGTGAACCGGCTCCTGCAGCTGAACCACCGTAAAAGCACAATGATACATCCTGGTGAGAGGCTGATAGTCGGGCAGACAAAGGTGTACAAGCCTGTCCCGAAACCTGCCGTCACACCCTCCGACACCCTGAAGCAGCAGGCACCTGCGGACACGCTTGCTCCGCAGCCCCTTCCCGCAGACAGCGCGAAACAGGAGGTGATGCCATTGCC
The DNA here is from genome assembly GCA_902774175.1 of uncultured Bacteroidota bacterium. Classification (GTDB taxonomy): domain Bacteria; phylum Bacteroidota; class Bacteroidia; order Bacteroidales; family WCHB1-69; genus UBA1195. The sequence continues at coordinate 1,145 of CACYHG010000078.1, read as the reverse complement.
TTGAGTTAATGTTGTACAGCATACCGTGTTGACGGCTGGCAGAGATGATACCCTGCCAGCAAACCGGAAAAAAGTGAACTGGCGGATTGTAATGTGAGAAAAAAAAGTATGAAAGTGACACAATAAAATCGGAACGGCGGCGTTATACCAGCAAAGTTGATGAAATCAAAAACCTTTAAACCCAACCACATCTATGAACCCCGGTAAAGAAATCTGCAAAGAGTTGAAGGAACTCCGCAAACAGATAGCGGAGGAGATAACATTCGCCATCTGTTTCACTTTTTTGTTGACTGTCACTAATGCGTTGTCCGCTGAATCCGGTACCGTGGCCTTTTCCGGCGCACAACCGGTTGAGAAGGAGCTGGCTCTGCCCACCGACAGTGTCAGAATCACCGGCAAGGTGGTGGATTCCTTGACGGGGGAAGAGATTGAATTTGTCAGAATTATGGCATTGGACGGTAACGGTGTTTTATATGCCTCTACCATTTCCGATTCAAATGGCAGTTTTTCTTTCTGTGCACCCAAGGGAAAATATTATATCAACTTCACATATCCAGGCATAAAATCGCTAAAAATTAATTGCGACTGTGCAAAAACCGGTGAATTTGAGATGGGGACTGTCGGTTTGGTGTTTTTGAATGTTTTAAAAGACACTGTGCATCCTGTTGGAAATGTCACCATTAAGGGAAGGGTGGTGAACTTATCGGAAAAAGGGTTGGATTCGGTCATAATTAAAGTATTTTATGGCAGAAATAGTAAAACTATGGTTGCCGCCACTGTTTCTGACAGGAGGGGTGTTTTTTCAGTAAAGGTACCCAAGGGCAGGTATAATATTGAATTTGAACATCCGGGATTTGTCACGCTCTGTAGAATTGAATGTGATTGTACGAATGGAGCCAAATATAAAATGGGAATGGTCAAGATGCATTCTGCCGAGTCGATGATAAGCAAGGATGTTTTTCCGGAAGTGACACAATAAAAAAGGGAAAGCGGCGTTAAAAAAACAACTTAATCGAATCGAAAAAAGTTATCAACAAATACTCAAAGAATCATGTGTACATTGTCTATTACATACGATCAAAACAATGCGCTTGCAAGGCGCAAACTTGCGGAATTGCTCAAGACGGGGCTTTTCAAGGCCGCTG
>CACYHG010000077.1 GCA_902774175.1 uncultured Bacteroidota bacterium | reverse complement strand
GATGCAGTCATCCTGCAGAACGAAAACATGGACGCCGCCTACGTGGAGGTTCCTTTTGACATAAAGGCGCTTTTCGGCAAGGGCCGGCTGTCCGTCCATGCCACGTTTGACGGTGTCCCCTACGACGGTCAGATGGTAAAGATGGGGACACCCTGCCATGTCATCGGCATTCGGAAGGATATCCGCAGGCAGATTGGCAAAAACTTCGGCGACACAGTGCATGTGACATTTTGCGAACGGAATGGAAAAAGGGACTGAAAGCATGACGATGGCTGTCGTAAAGACTTCGCACTTTTGCGAAAGTTTTTGTTTTCCGTCTACAATAAATGATTACTTTTGCAAAATAAAACAAAATTGATAGTGTCAATATTATGAACTATCAATGAGGAGAAAAGAATTTATAATTAGAGATTACAAATAAATTACAACACAATGGGCAATATAATTATTACCATCAACCGTGAGAGCGGTAGCGGTGGCAGGGAAGTGGCCTGCCGTCTGGGCGAGATGCTCGGCTTGAAAGTCTATGACAAGACCATCCTTGAATCTCTGTCGGAAAAATATAATCTCAACCGCGATGAAATTGAACGCATCAAAGCGAAGCGGACGAATTTTTGGGATGACTTCTGCCGGTTCTACCGCCAGTTCAGTGCCGTCGGTGAAGCCTATCAGCCGGAGGACAAAAAGGTTACCTCGCGGGAACTTTACTACTCCGAAGCAGTAATTATGCGTAATCTGGCTCAGCAGGAATCGTGCATCATCGTTGGTCGCTCGGCCTTCCATGTCTTCAAAGACAATCCCGATGCAATGAGGGTGTTCATTATCGCCAGTCGCGATATCCGCATCAAGAAAGTGGCACTCCGTGACGGTATAGATGAGAAAGCCGCAGCCAAGCAGATTGACGAGACCGATGAAGCCCGTGAGATTTTTACCAAAAATTTTGCCGGTGTATCCCGTTACGATGCACGCAATTACGACATCACCATCAATGTGGGCAGCTTCTCCACCGATGCTGTCGCCGCCTTTCTCGCCGAGAACATCCGTCGGAAAATGGATATGGATAAATAACCTTTAAGATGAAATAAAAGGATATATCAACAAATGGCATATTCATAATGGCACAATGGCATAAGATAGAGATACAAAGTGAGAACGGCCAGATGACCGAGGCGCAGGCTCCCGTCATTGTTTCGGCGAGCCGCAGCACGGACATTCCGGCCTTCTATGCCGACTGGTTCTTCCACCGGTTGAAGGTTGGTTATTCAGCTTGGACCAATCCATTCAACGGTGTGAAAAGTTTCGTGTCGTATGAGAAATGCCGGTTCATCGTGTTCTGGTCGAAGAACCCGAATCCGCTGCTGGCGCATTTGGACGAGCTTAAGGAAAGAAACATTGGGTGTTATATCCAATATTCGTTGAATGATTATGAGGCTGAGGGGCTTGAAAAGGGCGTCCCGCCGTTGGATGACAGGGTGGACACCTTCAAACGTTTGGTGGACAAGCTGGGGATAGGGCATGTTATCTGGCGTTTCGACCCGCTGATTCTGACGGACCGAATCGACATTGACGACCTGCTGCGGAAAGTGGAAAACATCGGCGACCAGCTGCAGGGCTACACGGAGAAACTTGTTTTCAGTTATGCTGACATCGCCTCATACAAAAAGGTGAAGGCCAATCTTGAGAAAAGTCGTGTGAACTACCGGGAATGGACGGTGCCGCAAATGGAGGAGTTTGCCCAAAGGCTTTCGGAATTGAACCAGAAGTGGCATTACCAGTTGGCCACTTGCGGCGAGAAGATTGACATTGGGCAGTATGGCATCCAACACAACCGCTGCGTGGATGACGACTTGATGATCCGTTTCGCCTATCATGACAAGGTCTTGATGGATTTTCTCGGCATGGAAATCAAAAACGTGGAGACTGGGCTTTTCGGCACGGAGCCGATCCCAGCTGGAGCCATCATGTTAAACGAAACGCAATATGCCATTAAGAAAAAGGACAACCGCGACAAAGGACAGCGGCAGTTTTGTGGCTGCATGGTGAGCAAGGACATCGGCGAGTACAACACCTGCCCGCATTTGTGCGAGTATTGCTACGCCAATGCCAGCAAGGAGACCGCCCTGCGTAACTGGAGGCATGCAAAGGAAACGGAATGGAAATCTGAAACGATAACGGGGAAATAACCATTATGATACCTAAATACAGCAAGTAATGAAGAACTTTACATTTCCGAACTGAAAAACCGTCTTGAGGTGGATGAGGTCGCATTGGTGCTCCCAATCCGGCGGTTCGAGGGCACTGTCCCCAAAAGTGCCCCCAAAGTGACCTCAAAAGTGCTCCCAAAAAATCCTATCCGCTATTTTGCCGTGACAGTTGTTCCCGAACCGGTGGTGGAGACGGAGGCGCCGCTATAGAGGCCGTGCCAGTTGGTGCCGCCGCTGATTGTCAGGGTGCTGTCACATCCGATGCCCTTGACATCGTCCGATGTGCACACGACGGAGACTGTCCCTCCGCTGATATTGATGGCTCCCTGATCCCCGTCCAGACCGTCACCGCTGGTGCCGCTGACATTTAGCACGCCGCCGGTCTGTTTTGGCTTTGAAATTAATGAATAAAAAAATTATTTCTTCCCCATTGCGGAATCCGTATCCGGATATTTTGTATTTTTGCAAACTAATTGTGTATGACACGAAGAATGGTTTTTACCTATTATGAACAGGCGCAGATACATAAATATTCGTTGTGAGGCATTCCGATTCCGGAGGTATTCGCGGGCGAAGTATGCCGTCTTCAACTCGCTCCACAGGGTGGTGACCATCGGAAGGCTGGCCACATACATCGCTGACCGTGAGCTTCTGAAATCGGTGGGCACCCTGATAGGCTTTGTTTTCTGTTTCCCATTGACGCTCTTTGCCCAGGATGACAAGGATCCTGCCGCCGTTGAACTTAGTCCGGTGCAGGTCACGGCCCCTGTTCCCATTCCGCAGACACCTTCGGAGCCTGCCGTTGTCCTGACGGCGGAGGATCTGGCAAAACACACTGTCTCAACCTTAAGCGATGTGGTGGCTCTCGCTGCAGGCGTGGATATGCGCGTGCGCGGGGTGGGGGACATGCAGGGCGATTTGTCGATGCGGGGCGGCACTTTCGACCAGATGCTCATCCTGCTGAACGGCATCAACCTTACCGATGCACAGACCGGACACCATAACCTTGACATCCCCATTGATGTCTCGATGGTGGAGCGCGTTGAGCTGCTTACACCATCCATGCTCCTTGCACGCGGCATTGTGGCCTTCTGCGGCGCCGTCAACATTGTGGTGGGAGAGGAGTGGCGCGACCGTCTGCTTGCCGAAATCAGCGGAGGTTCATACGGTACGGCGAAGGCTTCGGTGTTGGCCACAAGGCATTCCGGTGCGTGGTGCCATACTGTGGCGGCCACATACGGGCGCAGTGACGGCTATATGCGTAACACCGACTACCGGCTGGCAAACCTGTACCTCCAGTCGGTACGGGGCGGACGGCACCATGAGTGGCGTCTGCAGCTTGGCGGGCAGGTGAAGGATTTCGGCAGCCAAGCCTTCTACAGCACCACCTATCCCGACCAGTTTGAGGCCACGCGCACCCTCAACGCATCTGTAACACATTCCTGCTTTTGTGAGAACATGCGCGTTGAAACTTCCCTTTACGGACGCCTGCATTCCGACCGTTTCGAACTCTTCCGCGAGGGTGTTGTGGAACCTGCATCATGGTATTCAGGGCATAACCATCACCTTTCCGACATCGTCGGGCTGCGTTCGCGGATGCTGTGGCGTGTGGGCAGGCAGATGTTTTCCGTCGGGGCCGGAACACGCCATGAGGGCATTGTCAGCAATGTTTTGGGCGAACCTTCGTCCGGCGGGCTTTGCAGGCCGCCATCGAAGTACGACCATTCGGCGGCGCGTCTGTCGCAGTCGCTTTTCGGCGGATATCATGTCAGTTTCGGTAAAATCACTTTTGGAGCCGATCTGCTGGGCTGTTACAACAGCGCCTTCGGTTTCAACCATGCTGCCTCCGCCGATATGGTCTGGAGGCCTGCCGCACACTGGAGTGTCACCGCCTCCGCGAGCCGCACCTACCGCCTCCCTTCGTTCACCGACCTCTATTATCAGAGTGTGAACCAGATGGCCAATCCCGACCTCAATGCGGAACGGAGCAATGCCTTTGAATTGGGCGCGGGCTACCGGGTTTCGGCTTTCAGGTTCAATGCCACTGCGTACTATCGGGCAGGGCGTGGAATCATCGATTGGGTGCGCCGTCCCGATACCGAACTGTGGTATTCTACAAACCATACCCGTGTGGATGCGTTCGGGGCCGAACTGCTGGCCTCATGGCGGACCGCCGCATTTGTTGACAACATTGAGGCAAGCTATTCATACTGCTCGGTGCTGCAGGATGCGGGGGAATATCTCTCGGCATACGCGCTTGACTATCTGCGGCACAAAGGGGTGTTTTCGGTGACTTTGGCGCCCGCCCGCCTGTTCTGTGCCGATACCGTTTTCCCGTTGCGGCTGAAATGTGACATTGTTTTCCGCCATCGCGAGGGCGGATACATCAATGCGGCAGGCAGTCTGGCTCACTATGGCGGCGTGCTGCTGGCAAATGCCGCCGTGGAATATCCGCTGAGGAGGCTTGTTTTCTTTATGCAGCTTCACAACCTCACCGACCGTAGCTACTGCGACCATGGCGGTGTCCCGCAGCCCGGCATCACCTTTCTGGCTGGGGTGAAATGGCGATAAAGTTTGTCAATCCCTCCGCCGCCAACGCTGTTTTTGGGAAGGTGAACCGTTTTTTGCCAAAATCCCGTTTCACACAGGAATATGATTACAACAACAATGTGTAAAAATTGTCAGGATGAATTGTTCTGATTTCCGTATTCGGATATGCTGACAGAAAAGTCCTGCTGATTTTTGCTTTCTTTTTCGGATTCCATTTGAACTCGTATGCAGTAAGAACCCCATCAGCCTCTTCAATATAGTCAATCTCCTGTTGTTGTGTGGTCCTCCAGAAATAACGGTTGACAAACTTCCGGTCGTAATGACGTTTTTTTATCAGTTCGCTAATCACCCAATTCTCCCACAATGCACCAACATCATCACGCAGCGCAAGATCGTTGAAATTGTTGATAAGCGCATTTCTCACCCCATTGTCGTAAAAATAAATTTTGCGCGCAGCCTTCAGCTCATTCCGCAAATTGCGGCTAAGAGAAGGGAGTCTGAAAATGATTAGAGTCTGTTCCAAAAGCGTAATGTATTTCTCCACTGTATTTTTGTCAAGTTCCACTTGACGGCTTAATTCATTTAGGGAAACCTCACTGCCCACTTGAAAAGCCAAAAGCTGCAATAGTCTGACCAACTTGTCCGATTTTTTAATACGTTCCCACTCAAGAATATCCTTGTATAAATAGCTGTTTGTGATTTGCTTCAACACTTCCTGCTCATCACCGGGATGTGTCACAACATCGGGATAATACCCGTACACAAGTCGGATTGGCAAATGTTTGATTTCTTCAAAAGGGTTTGTATTCTCAGCCAGTTCTGAGAATGATAAGGGAAACAATGTGTATTCCCATTTTCTTCCCGTCAACGGCTCATTGATACGATTGGCCAAGTCAAAAGAGGAACTTCCTGTCAAGATAAGCTGCACATCGGGGAGATTATCAGTAATCAGTTTCATTTTCAGCCCGATATTTTCAATGCGCTGCGCCTCGTCAACTACCATGATTTTTTTTGAGCCAATCATGCTGCGGAACTTCTCCACAGAGACATCTTGTAATAAAGTGCGAGTACCAAGTTCGTCACCATTAAACCACAAAACATCATCAAAACTGTGTATCAGTTCTCTTAATAATGTTGTTTTTCCTACCTGTCTAGCACCTGTAAGTACAATAGCCTTTCCTGTGAAAAGCCTGTTTGTCAAAATTTTGTTCAATTTGCGTCCTATCATGTCCAAAAATTTTCAATAATGCAAAATTACTAAATTTAGCGATTACATTCACCAAATATTATATTATTTAGTGAATTTAATCACTAAAATATGGTTTCTTTATTAATATGTATTCGAGTTCCACATCAGAATCAGGCCGGTAAATGACGATTTCGTTACTGTTGCCGATTGGCATAAGGGTTGTATATTCCATATTGTTTCATTTTTTAATGTTCCGAAAACGGAACGAATGTTTATAACAAAAAAATAAACGGAATTTTGAGGCATTTATTGTGTCGGAAAAAATATTATGACGTAATGGACAAAAATTAGGCTGAAATCTTTGTAACACATGTAACAATTAGCATGTTATGGCGTTCAAAGGTTATGAATAAAAAAAATGCTTTTA
>CACYHG010000076.1 GCA_902774175.1 uncultured Bacteroidota bacterium | reverse complement strand
GTCTTCTTCCTGATTTTCGCCGGCATCATTCTGGACAAAATGGGGGTCCGCTTTACGGCGGTGCTTTCCGGTGCGGTGATGCTCATCGGTGCACTGATCAAGTATTATGCTGTGTCGGAATCCTTTTACGGCAGCGGTTTGGAGACTTGGTTCACCAACCATTTGAATCACATTCCCGGCTTTGAACAGCTTGGTGTCGCCCCGTTCTATGAGGGAATGCCCGCTTCCGCCAAGGTGGCCGCTGTGGGCTTCATGATTTTCGGCTGCGGTGTGGAGATGGCCGGCATCACGGTTTCCCGCGGTATTGTGAAATGGTTCAAAGGCCGTGAGACCGCTTTGGCCATGGGCTCTGAGATGGCTCTCGCCCGCCTGGGTGTCGCCACCTGCATGATTTTCTCGCCCTTCTTCGCAAAATTAGGTGGTAACATTGATGTCTCCCGTTCGGTGGCTTTCGGTGTGGTGCTGCTCTGCATCGCGCTGATGATGTTCATCGTCTATTTCTTCATGGACAAAAAACTGGATTCTCAAACCGGCGAAGCCGAGGAAAAGGACGATCCTTTCAAGGTTTCCGATATCGGCAAGATTCTTTCTTCCGGCGGTTTCTGGCTGGTGGCCCTGCTCTGCGTGCTTTATTACAGCGCCATCTTCCCCTTCCAGAAATATGCGGTGAACATGCTGCAATGCAACCTTACCCTCAATCCTGGCGAAGGCTTTTGGGCAGACAGCAGCGTGACCATCATCCAATACATCATTATGCTTGCAGTGGCCGTCTGCTCCTTCACCAGCAACTTCTCCAAGAACAAAACCGTGAAAGTCGGTCTGATGGTTGCTGCTGTGGTGGCTTTGGTGGTCTATTGCTGGATGGGTTACATGCGCGGCACTGCCGAGACCATCTTCGCCGTCTTCCCGCTTCTGGCCGTGGCCATCACCCCGATTTTGGGCAACTATGTTGACCACAAGGGTAAAGCCGCCTCCATGTTGATGATTGGTTCTTTATTGCTGATTATATGTCACTTGACATTTGCTTTCATCCTTCCCGGATTCAAGGGAAGTGAAATCGGAGGCGTTGTCGTGGCATACCTCACCATCCTGGTTTTGGGTGCTTCTTTCTCTTTGGTTCCCGCTGCATTGTGGCCCAGCGTGCCGAAACTGGTGGACGAGAAAATCATCGGTTCCGCCTACGCCCTGATTTTCTGGATTCAGAACATCGGTTTGTGGCTCTTCCCGCTGCTCATAGGCAAGGTGCTTGACAATACCAATCCCGAGATTGTTGCCCGCATTGCCCAAATTAAGGAGGAGACTTCCGCAGCCGTTACCAGTGGTATGATGACCCCGGAACAGGCCTCCGCCCAAGTGCAGGCCATCTCCGAGCAGGCCGCTGTTCAGTACGACTACACCTGGCCGCTCGTGATGCTGGCATGCTTGGGCATTGCCGCCCTCATTCTGGGTGTCATCCTGAAGGTTGTCGATAAGAAACAGCACCTCGGTCTTGAGGAACCCAACATCAAATAAAGTCACAAAAAAAAGAGAGCCATTCGGCTCTCTTTTTTTTTAATAAACAATCGAAGACTATTCCGTAGCTGCTGCGGTCTCCTCTTCGGTGGCGGTCTCCGTCACGTTACGCGATGAGAGCACGGCTACGATGATGGTGGAGGGCACATCGACCACCTCCACGTTGTCGATCTGGATCTGACCGGCACGGATGGTGTCGAGAATGTCCATGTTGCTGATGTCGACTGTCACACACTCCGGAATGTTCTCCAAAGCGCCGCGCACTTTCAGCTTGCGGGCTTTCTTGGCCAGTTTTCCGCCGCGCAGCACGCCGGGGGCGGTGCCGACTATCTTGACGGGAATGGCGATTGTGACCGGACGGGTGGGGACGGCTTCCAAAAGGTCCACATGCAACAGTTTTCCTGTGACAGGATGGAACTGGAGCTCCTGGATTGTGGCAGGATAAGTCTTGCCTTCAAGGTTCAGTTCGGCATATTTCACTTCGGGAGTATAGATGAGGGCATTCATGTCCATTTCTTTCACCAAAAAGGGTATTTGCTGCTCGCCGCCGTATAAAACACCCGGCACGAGTCCCTGTTTGCGCACAGCTTTTGCATCCTTTTTCCCTACGTTCTGCCTGACAGAACCGCTAATAGATACTGCTTTCATTTGATTAACAATTAAATAATTAAAAAATATCACATTAAATTCAAAGTGGCAAAGGTAATCAAAAATACAATATGGACAGACTTTTTCCGATTATTTTTATTATGGTACGTTTTTGTATGCAAAAAATGGCTACTTTTGCATTCTATACATTATAATATTTGTAAAGTCATGAAAAAACTCATTTTGTTGGCTTTGTGCGCTGCGATGTGCGCTCTTGCAGGATGCTCCAGGAACACTCCCAGGGGCGTTGTTGAAAACTACATGTCCTGTATTCAGAAGGGTGAATACGACAAGTCGGTGCAATATTATTCCACCATGGAAGGTAAGGACGCTGACCAGTTCAGGAACGGCTTCTCAAAAAAGATGAAGGAGAGTGTTGAGGATGCGGGCGGACTCAAATCCTACGAAATACTCAAGGACTCGGTCTGCAACGATTCGCTTGCCATTGTGTGGGTAAAGCATGAGTTCGGCAACGGCGATGTGCAGGAGGATGTGTTGGAGCTGGTAAGGAGGGACGGTGAGTGGAAGATTGACCCGATGTCCAAGTAGACTCTTCCTGCCGTTTTTCCCCGTTTTTTTCTCCCTGATACTTGCAGCCTGCTCCCGGCCTGACGGGTTGGAGCGGGAGGCTTCGCTTTTGGCGCAGGTTGACACAGGACAGTTGAGGCAGGGCGATCTGGTTTTCCGGATGGGTTACGGGTTGGAGAGCCGTGCGGTGGTGGCCGCCGACCGCGATGCGATGTATTCGCATGTCGGGCTGCTTGTCCGGGATGAGGGCGGCTGGCGTGTGCTGCATGCGGTTCCCGGTGAGTCGGAGGATACAGGAGGGGAGGAGGTGCTGAAAAAGGATTCCCTGCCGCTTTATCTGCGTTACGACCGTGCGTGCGCGGTTTGTGTGCTCCGGTACGACACCTCCGAGGATGCGCTTGCGGAGGTGTGCCGTCAGGGGTTGCGTCTGTATGCGGAGCGGGTTCCGTTTGACCATTCTTACGACATGGCCGACAGCAGCCGTTTGTATTGTACGGAATTTGTTACCAATGTTTTCCGTACTATCGGCGTGGATCTGCCTGAGGGGCGGAGCCACCATTTCCCATTGTTGGACCATCCTATAGTATATCCGCTTGACATCTCCAGCAACAGCCGTTTGGAGGAGGTTTTCACATTGTCGAAAAAAAAATAATCGGGGACAATCAAAGCGAGTGTTTTTTTCGTGTAAATTTGCATTTCTGAAATTATAATTAATTTTTCAATATAACCTAAACGTTTACAAATGAATAGCACGAAGTATGTTTACACGTTCGGCGGAAAGACAGCCGAAGGTAAGGCCGACATGAAGAATTTGTTGGGCGGAAAGGGAGCCAATCTGGCTGAAATGTGTCTTCTTGGACTGCCGGTACCGGCGGGTCTGACCATTTCCACCGAGTGCTGCACCGCTTATTATGCAAACAACTGCCAGTTGCCTGCAACCTTGATGGATGAGGTTTGGAAGGGCATGAAGAACATGGAGAACCTGATGGGTCTCAAATATGACGACGCCGACCATCCGCTGCTGGTTTCCTGCCGTTCCGGTGCGCGTACTTCGATGCCGGGCATGATGGACACCGTGCTGAACATCGGTTTGAGCTCCAAGACCATCCCCGGTCTGATCAAGAAGACTGGCAACCCCCGTTTCGTCTATGACTCCTACCGTCGTCTTATCATGATGTATGCCGACGTGGTGATGGAGAAGGCCGAGGGTATCGAGCCTGCCGACGGCAAGGGCATCCGCAAGCAGCTGGATGACATGCTGGACGAATATAAGGAGAAAAAGGGTTACAAGTCCGACACCGAGCTGAAGGCCGAAGAGCTGCTGGAGCTTGCTGAGGCGTTCAAGAAACGCATCAAGGAGGTTCTGGGCACCGAGTTCCCTGATGACGCCAAGGCGCAGCTTGAGGGCGGCATCAAGGCCGTGTTCAAATCCTGGGACGGCAAGAAGGCTATCGCCTACCGCCGTATCGAGGGTATTCCCGATGACTGGGGCACTGCAGTCAACGTGCAGTCGATGGTCTTCGGCAACATGGGTGACAGCTCCGCAACCGGCGTCGCATTCACCCGCGACCCCGCCACCGGCGAGAACAAGTTCTACGGCGAATGGCTGATCAATGCGCAGGGTGAGGATGTCGTGGCCGGTATCCGCACGCCGAACCCGCTGAACGACGACACCAAGAACGAGCAGAACAAGCACCTGAAATCTATGCAGGAGCTTATGCCCGAAACCTATAAGGAGCTGTGTGAGATCCGTTCAATCCTTGAAAAGAACTATCACGACATGCTCGATATCGAGTTCACCATCCAGGAGGGCAAGTTGTTCATGCTGCAGTGCCGCGTCGGCAAGCGTACCGGTGTCGCCTCCCTGACCATGGCTATGGATATGATGAAGGAGGGTCTGATTGACGAGAAGACCGCCGTGCTGCGCGTCTCCCCGTCCCAGCTGGACGAGTTCCTGCATCCGATCCTGAACCAGGCCGAAGAGAAGAAGTTCAAGGTTCTGGCCAAGGGTCTGCCCGCAGGCCCCGGCGGTGCTGTCGGCAGAATCGCCTTCACCAGCGAAAAGGCCATGGAATATCACAAGCAGAAAATCGCCAACATCCTTGTGCGTGAGGAGACCAATCCGGAGGATGTGGAGGGCATGCGTGCCGCCAACGGCATCCTGACCGCCCGTGGAGGCATGACCTCGCACGCCGCACTGGTCGCCCGCGGATGGGGCAAGTGCTGCATTGTCGGTTGCGACGACGTTAAGATCGATTTCGAGGCCGGCAAGCTTGAGATTTGCGGAAAAACCTTCAATGAGGGTGACATCCTGAGTCTGAACGGCACCAAGGGCTGGGTCTACGCTGAGGAGATTCCGATGGCGAAGAACACCGAGAACCCGCTCTTCAAGGAGTTCATGAAGATTGTTGACAAATACCGCACGATGGGTGTCCGCACCAATGCCGACAACCCTGAGGATGCGCAGACCGCTTTGGATTTCGGTGCTGAGGGCATCGGCCTGTTCCGTATCGAGCACATGTTCTACGGCAAGAACAGCGAGAAGCCGTTGGAGAAGCTGCGCAACATGATCCTCTCCGACACGCTTGAGCGCCGCAAGGCCGCTCTGGACGAGCTGGAGCCCTATATCCGCGAGTCCGCCAAGGGCACGCTGAAGGTGATGAACGGCAAGCCTCTCACCTTCCGTCTGATGGACCCCCCGTTGCATGAGTTCGTCCCGCAGGGCGAAGAGCAGCAGCGCAAGGTTGCCAAGGAGCGCGGCATGAAATACGAGGATCTGAAAAAGCGTGTCGAGGAGATGCATGAGGTCAACCCGATGATGGGTCTCCGCGGTGTGCGTCTGGGCATCATCTATCCGGAAATCACCGAAACCCAGTTCCGCGCCCTGTTCTCCGCCACAGCAGAGCTGCTGAAGGAGGGCATGGATCCGCATCTGGAGATTATGGTCCCGCTGACCATCAACGTTCGCGAGCTGCAGAACCAGAAGGCTATTGCCGACCGTGTGCATGAAGAGGTGCAGGCGAAATATGGCATCCGTTTCAACTACATGTTCGGCACCATGATCGAGATTCCGCGTGCCGCTCTGGTCGCCAACCAGATTGCAGAGGTTGCCGAGTTCTTCTCGTTCGGAACCAACGATTTGACCCAGATGACCTTCGGTTTCTCCCGCGACGATGTCAACGCGATTGTGCACAAGTACATCGACGAGAAGATTATCCCTGCCGACCCGTTCAACACCTTCGACCAGGAGTGCGTTGGCGAACTGGTGAAGTTGGGCGTTGAGAGAGGCCGCAGCACCCGTCCGGTGCTGAAATGCGGTGTCTGCGGAGAGCATGGCGGCGATCCCGCTTCGGTCGATTTCTTCTTCCGTGCCGGATTGAACTACGTCTCCTGCTCGCCGTTCCGTGTGCCGGTGGCGCGTCTGGCCGCTGCACAGGCAGCCATCCGCAACGCATAACGGTTGCGGTTTTATAAAAAAAAACGGGGTCGCTTGCGACCCCGTTTTTTGTTGAGACGCACGGCCGTGCGTCTTTACATGATTACCGCGTGATGTTCATTTTGCGCGTGATGCGTTGTCCGCGGTATTCCATGGTGTAATAATAGACACCGGCGGCCCAGTTGGAGGCATCAACCTCTATGCGGTTGCCGCCAGCTTCGGCCTCGGTTTCCTGACGGAAGATAACCTGTCCGTTGGCGGTCATGATGCTGATGCGCACCTGTCCTGCCTGCGGCAGCGTGAACGGTATGGCGGTGACGCTGCTGGCCGGGTTCGGGATGTTCTGTCCCAGATTCCAGTCAAGCCGTTCGGCATCCGCGATGCCGACGCTGTCGCGGTAGCAGCGGAACTGCTTGGCGATGGTGTCGTTGCTTTGGATGCTGTCGCCGTCAAATGCCTCGACGTATGCCCTCAAGGTGTACTTGCCGGTGTAGTCCGGAACCTTGTAGGTCATGGTGAAGTCGTGGTTCAGGGTTTCGTTGACGGCCATGTGG
>CACYHG010000075.1 GCA_902774175.1 uncultured Bacteroidota bacterium | reverse complement strand
GCGGGGCCCCACCTCTTCCCATTCCGAACAGAGAAGTTAAGCCCGCCCGCGCCGATGGTACTGCACCCGTGTGGGAGAGTAGGTCGTCGCCTGGTTTTTATAAGGGATCATCCAAGGATGGTCCCTTTTTTTTTACTTTTTTACAATAAAATAATATATCCTGCGTTACATAAATAATGTTAAAAGATTGTTTGGATATGGAAACTATAGTAATTCCCAATCACGTGGGCTCCGGAAAAGTGTCTGTTGCCGATGCGTTGTGGTCACTGATAGCGGGGCAAACCAAAAGCACTCGCCGTGCATTGGCTGAAAAACTGTTGTCTGACGATATTGAGTTGGCCGAGCAGTTGGTGTTGAAAGCGAGCATCGAACGCGGCTGGCAGCAGGTTAAGGCCATGCAGGCTGCTGGCAGCAATAACGGTTCGTTGCAGGACTTGATTGACGAACTGAACGGAGGGCGAGATGAGAGCAAGCTTGCTTGTTCTTTCGAGCCGAAGAGAAGTGGGCGAAGCCAAATGAGAAAGGCCTGACCATGCTCAATGTCAGTATCATTCCCTCCGATGAATTTCGCCGCCAGGCCAAGCGTCTGTTAAAGAAGTACAAGACGCTGTCCGATGACCTTACAGAATTGCAACGGAAGCTGCTTGCCAACCCGTTTGTTGGGACAGACCTTGGTGGCGGCAAGCGCAAGATAAGGCTTAAGGTATCATCCAAGAACAAAGGCAAGAGTGGTGGTTTCAGAGTCATTACTTTTAATGTGGTGCAAATAGAGGATCTTGTGTTTGTTTATCTCATAACACTGTACGATAAGTCCGAATACGCTTCCGTCTCCGACCGTTACGTCAACCAGATTATTAAAGGACTTGATAGATAAGTAATCCTGTGTTCCGTAACAATGTGGATAGGACAAAAGTGTTGGTTTATTTTTGATGCCCTGTAATATTTGGGCATACCCAAACGTTTTATCAATGTATTAATCAAAAAACAGGGTATCATGAAACATTCCTTTTTTACATTTGCTTTGTCAGTGTTGGTGCTGTCAGGTGCTTTGGTCGGGTGCCAGAAAGATGAACCGGTTGGGAATACGGTTCCTACGGACAATGAATTTGCTTTGGTGAAATATTCCGTCGGAAAAAGCTACCGTTATTTCAAGGAAAGTGCCGAGAGTTGGGGGTTGGTTCCGAAACCGAACAGGGAAGGCCGTTTCCTGAAACAGGAAAACGGTTACAATAAAGAATTTTCGGTATGGACTATCGGTTATGATTATAATGACACCAATGTGATATACGAAGGTTCGCTATATGTGAATTTCCAGAACTTCGACACGATGAAATCTGTCTTCAAACGATGGTTGGCGGAATTCAGGGCGGTAACGAATCTGAAGAATATGGTTCGGGTTGGTTTCAGCTCGTCTGCTGACAACGTCAAGAAGAGCTACGAGGATTTTGATTCATTCATGGCTGATGTGGACAGGCTGCAATTCCAGAACGAATTATCGATGTATGCGCAGCTTGTGGAAAACAATGGTTTTGAGTATCATTTTACTTTTTGTTGGAGGCAATATGTTAAGGGTTTGGAAGTTCAGGTCTCCAACCGTCTGGCATTGCGTAAGGAGCCTGAGCTCCCGACGGTGGATCACATTGTCGGGAAGGAGAATGACATTCTGGTTATGAAGGTTGATTATATGACATTCAAGTTTATGGGATATTCTACAGTTAAAATTGCTGATGCCTTGTCAGATGCGGACACCATCCCATTCTGTACGGAATACAAGGATCCGTGTGATTTCGGCTATATCAAACTCTATTACGGACGGAAAGATTCCGGCAACCTGCTTTTCAACGGTTCAATTGTATGGGCAGGCTGCGGCAAGATGGAATATCCTAAAGATTTTGTTACATGTCGTAGCAACATGATGGATATTATCTATCCTGGACAAAGCCGTTTTTCGTTCTTTGACGGTGGCTCCCATTATACAGTGACGGACGAGTATGAGCTGAAGCGGATTTGGCAGACCATTACCCCCATGGAGGCTTTCCAGTGGTATTACGGCCGTACTGCCAAAAAGGTGGCGGTGTATCTTTACACTCCAAGTGTGGGCATGGGTGACCCTGCCGACGGGTATTACCTTGTGTTTGTGGAAAACAGCCGGCGGTAAAATTTGCCTGACACGGCTACATGTGTGGAGCCGATGTGGGCAAGCCTGTATCGCCTATGTTTTCGGGAATGTTCAGGTAGCTGAAAAAGCGTTCGGGCCGGTAGTTCATGACCAGCTCATCCGGGAAGTCCGTTTCCGCTAACAGCGGCCAGAGCCTTTCATAGTCTGCAATTTGGAATGAAACATGAGCATCGCTTCCTAGCATGACGGGGGTGCCGTGCTTTTTGCAGAGCCGCAGCAGTGTGAGGTTGTGGTCGTGCGCAGCTGTGCGCTTGCGTTCCGGTGCGAGGGAATGGTTGTTGATTTCCAGTAGTGTATGTGTCTCTTTGGCCGCAATGACTATCGGTTCGAAATCGAGTTCCGCCGTGTCGTCCCCCGGATGGCATATCATGTGTATGCGCGGGTTGCAGATTACCTTCAGCATGCCTTCCGTGTTCTCTTCGCGGGTACCGCCTTTCCAGCAGTTGACATGAATTCCGGCGATGGCAATATCAAGATATCCAATATATTCGTCATTCAGGTCAAGTGTGCCGTCGTTGTCCAGAATGTTGATTTCGCAGCCCATCAGCAGCCGTACCCCGTACATCATGCGCGGCACGACAAACATGTTCTTGAAATAAATCAGCGGGCAGGTGCCAGGAATGCTTGGTCCGTGCTCTGTGATGCCCAGGACCTGCAGCCCTTTTTCGGCTGCGGCCTGCGCCATCTCCTGTATGGAACTGTAGGCGTGCCCGGAGGCCACCGAATGCGTGTGCGCGTCAATCAGGATTTTACGCATAATTCAAAAAGAAGGTGTTTGTTCAGGTCTTACATGTTATGCAGCATGGATTGTATCATGCAGTCCGCATCGGTGAAGATGTCCGAAATCCGTGATTCCAGCATGTAGCAGGGGACGGAAAAAATACGGTTGCGCCGGTCGTGCGCAACTTCGCCGTGCTGTGTGGGCAGGGCGTGCCCTCCCATTTTCTCCACGATGGAGGATGTCTTCGGATCCTTCCCCATGGTGACGGTCGCACCCTCAATCACACGGGCGACCATCAGCGGGGCGATGCACATTGCCCCTATCGGCTTGCCTGCCGCATGGAATGCCCGGATAATTCCGGCAATATCCTCATTCACCTTGAAGTTTTCCCCGTCCAGCAGGTAGGTGAAGATGTTTTTTGCGCTTCCGGAACCGCCTGGAAAAACCAGTGCGTCAAATTCCTCCATGCGGAGTTCCGACAGTGGGGAGACCTCTCCCCGGGCGATTCGGGCCGATTCAACCATGCAGCTGCGCTGTTCCGGCATTGCCTCCTTGGTCAGGTGGTTGACAACCTGGTGCTGGTTAATGTCGGGTGCGAAAATCCGGTATTGCGCCCCGTTGCGGTCGATGGCGTACATCACGCTGACGCTTTCATGTATTTCGGAGCCGTCCATTGAGCCGCATCCGTTCAGTATGATTGCAAATCTTTTCATGTCTTATGTTATTTTTTATTATGGTATCTGATTCAGTTCAAAAGCGTGAAACAACCTCCTCAAAAAGCTGCATCAGCGCGTCGTTGTGGCCCTTGCTGAACTCGCCGGTGGCGCGGTTGGCCACGCCTACGTTCAGGCTCAATGTCTTATGTCCAAGTGCGCGTCCCATTCCGTAGATGCCGGCCGTCTCCATCTCCAAGTTGGTGTAAGGGATGCCTTGGAACGAGCGGTTCAGCAGCCGCTGCACAAAGTCGCCCTGTGCCAACGGAAGGCGCAGCTTGCGGCACTGCGGCCCGTAGAATCCGGGTGCGGTCACGGTGATGCCCTGCGTGTAGTTTGCTGCTACGCGCTGCAACAGATCCTCGTCGCACTCGCCGGTGTAGGGGGTGAGGGGCAGCTGCCACTGGCAGTGCCGCCTGAAATCCTCCAGCAGTTCCGGATGCCGCTCCTGATAGGGGTAAAAGTGCATGAGGCAGTCCATGCCGATACAGAGGCGGCCCGCGATAAAGCTGTGCATTGGCAAATCCCCTTGCAGCATCCCGCAGGTGCCGATGCGCACAATTTCAAGTGTGTGGTGCCGCTCCTTCGGCTTGCGCGCCTTCAGGTCGATGTTCGCCAAAGCGTCCAGTTCGTTGAACACTATGTCGATGTTGTCTGTACCCATGCCGGTGGAGATTATGCTGATGCGCTTGCCTTTCCAAATGCCGGTGTGCGTGTGGATTTCGCGGTTCTCCTTTTTCACCTCAATGTGGTCGAACCGTTGGGAGAAGAAGCCGACCCGTGCGGGGTCGCCCACAAATATTATCTTGTTCGCCAGCTCCTCAGGCTGCAGCTGCAGGTGATATACATTCCCTTTGTCGTCTATCGGCAGTTCCGCTGCTTTGATGTCCATGATCTGATGTTTTATTTGCAATTAAAATTCAATTTTATCATATTTCTCAAGTCCACCCGGTATATGTTCACCGGATTCCCATTCTATCAGGTCGAAGTGCCGGACCTGTTTTTCCGTTGTCATTAATTCTTTTGTGATTTTCCCATCCGGACTTTCCTCTGTGCGGACCCACAACATTTTGTTGTTCGGGTAGGGTGAGAGTGTGATGCGGAACCATTTGTTTTCATACGGGTTAAGTGCTTCGTAATGGTAGCTTCGACCGGTTTTTGACACATTTCGGATGGGGGAAATGTTGAGTTCCATCCCATGGAAGACCTCAACACTGTCGCGCAGCTCTGTCATATATGGGCTGTCCACGCTCAGATAATACTTTCCGTTGTATTTCATGACCGGATACCAGTATCGTGGCATGTCCCCCAAGTCGTTATGAACAAGGGTTATGCCCGATTCATAAATTTGATTGACTGCTTCGGTGAAATATGAGCTGCTGTCTTCCCAGCGGTAAAACATTTTTTGCAGGTGTTCAGGATGGTCCGTGTGCTTGTGAGGGATGATATAATATGAAGATGTGCAAAAACCTGGCTGTTCTGTATAATTAAAACTGTATTCCCGATAGAGGTAGGTTGTGCCATTTTCAACGAAAGTGGTTTCCGCATTATATACACGTCCCCACGATGCTTTGAAAGCCAATGGGAATCCCATTGTCCGGTTGCCAATCTGCACACTGTAGGTGGAGGAGTCTGCGGAGAAGGTTCCAGGATGTTTGTGCAGGCTGTCGCAAAGTGGGTGGCTTTCTTCTTGTGCCGCAGCGGAAAAACAGAAGGGTATCAGCAGCAAAGCAAGCAGGAGGTGTGATATTTCTTTGTTCATGGCGATGAAAATTTTTTCATTAACGCCGCTGAAGCGAAAATATTGCAGATGGGAATGTTTTTTCTTTTCCGCGTGGGCGCACGGTATCCAGTTTTTACGTACTTTTGCAAAAAATAATGTTTGACCAAAGTCGCATTTGAAAGTTGAATGCAGCAAATATAGTTTTTCGAACTATGAAAAAGTATATAACTATTTGTTTGATAATATGTTTTGCCTCTATTGCCATGACGGGGTGCAAAACCCGTTCGGATTATTCCCATTCTTTTGTCAGCGATGTGGTTTATATGATCCGCTATTTGTGTTCCGGAATGCCGTTCGGTGGTTCGTATGCGGCGGCGGAACCGTATCAGCTTGATATGACTGTCGTTGAGTTGGATTCTGCCATCAGAAAGTTCCTGTTGGAACACCCGCAGTATGATGTGATAATGCAGGAACACTGGTATTATGACACCATACATAATGAGTATGAATTCATGACGGGAGAATTTCATTCCATGAATGACAATGACCTGAATGACACATTTAACGGTTATTACAGCTATTTTTTTTATCTTCCGGATGTCCAGCTGACCATCATGTGTGTGTCACCCTCTTTGGCAAAGCCGGCTGAACTGTGGCTTGCCAAAATCAGTGAATCTCCTGGCTATGTGTTGTGTTTGCATGATAATCAGAATGTGAACGTGGATTTGTCCAGGAAGGCCAATGAGGCCGTCAAACGGAAATTCGAGCGTGAAGTTTTGGGTCAATTGGGGGCATACCGCTCTGAGGGTTACAATCCGCCTTACAGGGTGAGGGCAAGGAACAGCCGTTTCACCAGGAAGTTCCTACGGGGAATGCGGCGGAGCGGGGCGGTCGCGCCGGATTCCGTTTCGTGGCAGACCGTGCATCTGCCCACCATCACGGGCATGGATTACGACACCTTGTATCTGATTAAGAATGCTGAATCTGAAGATATTGAAAAAGAGACCGGTCTTTCTTATGGGAAAGACATGTTCTGGTCTCCGGACTACTATCTGCTTTTTCTGAAGAAGGGGAACCGGACGGTGTATTGCAAGGAGTTTTCCCGATTCCCTTATTTCGAGAATGTCTATTTCCGTTTTACGCCTCCTCGTAGTATGGATGAAAAACCGACCTGCCTGCTTCGGACAACCAACAAGAATTTTCTTGTGCGTTCGGAAAAACTGGGCAAAGAGGTGTTTTACCTGTTGTGCGACCCCTCCGACACCACGCTGACTTCTACGGCGAAGCGTGTTTGGGACAACTGAAATCTTCCATTTCCCACAAATTTAAAACCCCGATTTATTCCATTTCCCACAAATTTAAAATGTGGAAAAATTCCATTTCCCACAAAAATGTGACTGGCTGTCACTTTTTGGGAATGAGGCTCAAGCTTACTTCGTGACCACCTTGCGGATCTTCCCCATGAGCACATCCACGTGCTTCTCCAGCGATTCGTAGGTTTGGCCGGCCACGTGGGGGGAGAGGAACACGCGGTTGGAGGCGGCAAGGTCGCGCAGCGGCTGCTCCCAATCCTCACGGGCAGGAATCTGCAGCCGGATGTTCTCATATTCCAGCACATCCAAGGAGGCAAGTTTCACCTTGCCGGTCTGGAGGCATTGCACCAGCCCCGCCGCATCGAGGCATTTTCCGCGTGAGGTGTTGACCAACAGAATCTCCTTGGCGAAGCCGTTCAAAAAATCCGCATTGATGCTTCGTGAGCTTCCTGTGCGCCCTTTACCTTGGTCTGGTATTTACGAACATGAAGGTATTCGTCGCCGTAGTTCTTGAGATATTTGTCGTGGCAGATCACTCGGCAGCCGAAACCGCTGAGCTTGCGGGCCAGCGTACGCCCCATTGTGCCGTATCCGAGAATGCCGACCGTTTTGCGGTGCAGCTCGTATCCGCGGTTGGCCTCGCGCTGCCATACACCCGCCTTGACTTCACTGTCCATGCGTGCGTACTGGCGCAGCATGTTCAGGATGCTCCCGATCACATACTCCGCCACCGCGTCCGCGTTGCCTTCCGGCGAATTGATGCAGCGGATGCCCTTCGCTTCGGCGTATGCGGTGTCGATGTTCTCCATTCCGGCGCCGATGCGGGCGATGAAGCGCAGGTTTGCGGCGGCATCGATCATCCGCCGGTCTATTTGGAACCGGCTGCGGATTACAAATCCGGCATATTGCGCGGCAACGGGCAGCAGCTCTTCGTAATCCAGCTCCCGGCGTTCGCATGTGAAGCCGAGCTGCCGGAGTTCCCGCTCCATGCGCGGAGCCGGATTGTCAATAAACAAAACCCTCTTTTCCATGGATGTTTTTTGTCATGCAAAATGATGTGCAAAAATAGCTAAAAAATGGATTGGGAGAGCGCACCGCCCCCTTTTTTTGTGTAATCTGAAAAATCTGTCACAAATGCCGCCTCTGGCGGTGCTGCCGCAATGGTTTTCTGTCGTTTTGGCAGTTGTTTGAAATGCCTGTCAGTAATCGGTGATAATGTAATCTTTTGAAATACAACTAAATATTGTTTAATCATCTGTTTTCTTAAAGAAGATGGCATAATAATTGGCAAATGGGGTGTCGGTTTAACAATTAATTATTAACACGAAAACAGAAAGGAAACATACAATGGGTAAAATTATTGGAATTGACTTGGGAACCACAAATTCATGTGTGGCAGTGATGGAAGGTAACGAGCCGGTTGTCATCCCCAACAGCGAGGGTAACCGCACGACCCCATCCGTAATCGGATTTCTCGATAACGGTGAGGGTGAGCGCAAAATCGGTGACCCT
The DNA here is from genome assembly GCA_902774175.1 of uncultured Bacteroidota bacterium. GTDB lineage: Bacteria > Bacteroidota > Bacteroidia > Bacteroidales > WCHB1-69 > UBA1195. Next base: position 3,894 of record CACYHG010000075.1, on the reverse strand, counting down.
GCAAAGCGTCAGGCGGTGACCAACCCGAAAAACACCGTGGCCTCCATCAAACGGTTCATGGGCGAGAGCTATGACCGCGTGACCAACGAAATCAGCCGTGTGAGCTATGAGGTTGTGCGCGGCGACAACAACATGCCGAGGGTGAAGATCGGCAGCCATCTCTACACACCGCAGGAGCTTTCCGCCATGGTGCTGCAGAAGATGAAGAAGACCGCCGAGGACTATCTGGGCCAGGATGTGACGGAGGCCGTGATTACGGTGCCCGCCTACTTCAGTGACTCACAGCGTCAGGCGACCAAGGAGGCCGGTACAATTGCCGGTCTGAATGTGAAACGTATCATTAACGAGCCGACTGCGGCCGCTTTGGCCTACGGCTTGGACAAGAAGATGTCCGACATGAAGGTTGCTGTGTTTGACTTGGGCGGCGGTACCTTCGATATCTCCATTCTGGAGCTGGGCGACGGTGTGTTTGAGGTGAAATCTACAAACGGCGACACCCACCTGGGCGGCGACGATTTCGACCATGTGATCATCGACTGGCTGGCACAGGAGTTCGAGAACGAGTACCACATTGACCTGCGGAAGGATCCTATGGCGCACCAGCGTCTGAAGGAGGCTGCCGAAAAGGCCAAGATCGAGCTCTCCTCCAGCACTTCAACGGAGATCAACCTGCCGTACATCATGCCGGTTGACGGTGTTCCCAGACACCTGGTGAAAACCTTGACCCGCGCCAAGTTCGAGCAGCTGTGCGACCACCTGATCCGCGCCACGCTGGAACCTTGCCGCAAGGCTTTGAGCGATGCCGGATTGAGCGCATCGGACATCAACGAGGTGATTCTGGTGGGCGGTTCCACCCGTATCCCCGCCATCCAGAAGATTGTTGAGGATTTCTTCGGCAAGACCCCTTCCAAGGGCGTCAACCCCGACGAGGTTGTGGCCATCGGCGCAGCCATCCAGGGCGGTGTGCTGACCGGTGAGGTGAAGGATGTGCTTCTGTTGGATGTCACGCCGCTTTCCTTGGGTATCGAGACCCTGGGCGGTGTCATGACCAAGCTGATTGAGTCCAACACCACCATCCCGACCAAGAAATCGGAGGTCTTCTCCACGGCGGCCGACAACCAGACTTCTGTGGAAATCCATGTTCTGCAGGGCGAACGTCCAATGGCCAATGACAACAAGAGCATCGGACGGTTCCATCTGGACGGCATCATGCCTGCACCGCGCGGCGTGCCTCAAATCGAGGTGACTTTCGACATTGACTCCAACGGTATTTTGAATGTCAGCGCCAGGGACAAGGCGACCGGCAAGGAGCAGAAGATCCGTATCGAGGCCTCTTCCGGCCTGACCGATGCCGAAATCGAGCGGATGCGTTCGGAGGCGGCGGCCAATGCCGACAAGGACAAGAAGGCCAAGGAGGAGATTGACAAGCTGAACGGCGCGGATGCCATGATTTTCAGCACCGAGAAGAACCTGAAGGATTATGGCGACAAGCTGCCCGCCGACAAGAAGTCGCAGATTGAAAGTGTGCTGAACCGTCTGAAGGAGGCGCACAAGAACAAGGATCTGGCTGGCATCGACGCCTGCATGAACGAGATGAACCAAGTGTGGCAGAGCGTGTCGCAGGAGATGTACAATGCCCAGCAGCAGGCCGGTCCGCAGGGACAGCCCGGCACTGGCGGCAACCCCTTCACTGGTCCTAACGGCCCCTTCGCCGGACAGCAGGGTCCAACCGGCGGCAACACCGGCAACCCCAAGGACGCCGAAGCCACCGATGTGGATTATGAGGAGGTAAAGTAAGATACTGAAATACACCTAATTGAAACGGGAACTGTCCAAGCAAATACGTGGTACAGGGACCAAACTTGTATCACGTTTTTTCATTTGTGCAGAAACGACGTTGCCCGAAAAAATGTCGGAAAGTTTGTACCATATTTGTACCGGACTATCTTTAACGACAAAGTGGATTATCTTGAAGTTATAATATTGACAATCACCCAATGGGGAAAAGTAAGATGCAGATACCAAAAGTTTGCAAATACTGTGGAAACAACTTCTTGGCGAAAACAGTCAAGACGGGGTATTGTAGTCATCAGTGTGCAAGTTCTGCATCAAACGACAGGAAGAAATTGGAGCGAAGACAGAAGGTGTTGGATAGGATTAAGGCGGCGGGAACAGAATACATCACGATTACAGAAGCGGTGAAAATCTTCACCACATCACGAAATACTATCCGAAGATTGGTCATTTCAAAGAAGATTGGTCATTTTAGGATTAGTCCTAAACGGTTGTTTGTTTCCGTGAAAGGTCTGGAAGCATTTTTCCCATTGAGGGACAAACCTGTTGTTGCAGCACCCAAGACAACACAAGTTTTTGATATGAACCCCGAACACTGCTACACGATTGGAGAAATCACAAAACGGTTCGGAATAACGGAGAGTAGTGTGTATAAACATATTCGACAGTTCTCTATTCCCATCCGACAGATAGGAAACTACGTCTATGCACCCAAGAAAGAAATAGATAAACTGTATAACAATAAAAAAGCAAGAATATGAAACAGAACCCAACAAAATGCACCGTTAGATTACGGAAACACGATGAGAAAAACTCTTGGTATCTCTACATCGAGGCATACCCTGTGTATGTCAATGGAAATCCCACCCCAAAACGTATTCGTGAGTACCTTAACCGTTCCATCACCACACCCATTTTCAACAAAAATGCAGTTGCCCGAACCGATGGGAAAGTAAAGACATTTCAACCACGACGTGATGTAAATGGAGTGATTATGTGTCGGAGCGAAGTGGATAATGAAACCTGTCTGTTTGCTGATAATCGTAGAAGCCAGCTGCAACACGAATATGACAATGCTTCTCTTTTTTCTGAAAGCGAAGCTGAACAAGTACAGCAACTGGAACGTTCCCAACAAGATTTCATTGCATACTTCAACAAAATCACACTATCCAACCACGTTAAATCTTCGAGTTCAATTGTGGTCAATTGGCGACGTGTAGCGACACTATTAAAGCTCTACTCAAATGGAGAAACCATCCCATTTGCAAATATCAACGTTAAGATGCTGGAGGATTTCAAAAGATTTCTTCTATCTGCACCACAAGGAGGTAATAAACCTGGAACCATATCACAGACTACGGCAAGCACATATTTCAGTATCTTAAAGGCTGCATTGAAGCAAGCATTCATTGATGAGTACTTATCCACCGATTTGGCGGCAAAGGTCAAGAATATCCCTCCGAACAATGTACGTCGTAATTACCTTACGGAAGCAGAACTTAATCAGTTGGCTAACACACCTTGTGATATTCCCGTACTTAAACGTGCTGCACTGTTTTCTGCACTAACGGGATTGAGGCATTGTGATATTCAGAAACTACAATGGAGCGAAGTGCAAAAGGATGGGGATAGTTATCGTCTCAACTTCACACAGCAAAAGACCAAGGAAGTTGAGTATATGCCCATCAGCGAGCAAGCATATAAACTATGTGGAGAACCGAAAGAACCCTGTCGTTTGGTTTTTGAAGAGCTCACCGATGCAGCGTGGATTTCCAAACCGTTGCAACGATGGTTGAATGCAGCTGGGATAACCCGAAAAATCACATTCCATTGTTTTCGACACACCTTTGCAACATTGCAGTTGGCTAACGGGACAGACATCTATACCGTAAGCAAGATGCTCGGTCATACAAACGTAAAGACTACACAGATATATGCAAAGGTTGTCAATGAGAAAAAAGAGCAAGCAGCAAATGCCATCAAGATTGTCGGATTATAACGATGGTACAAACTTTCCGACATTTTTTCGGGCAACGTCGTTTCTGCACAAATGAAAAAACGTGATACAAGTTTGGTCCCTGTACCACGTATTTGCTTGGA
>CACYHG010000074.1 GCA_902774175.1 uncultured Bacteroidota bacterium | reverse complement strand
GCGTCAGATCATCCTCAACTTCAACAAGATTCATTTCCTTCATTTTTTGTTGGTCCATAAATATTATGTTTTAAAGTTACGATTGCAAAAGTAGTCAAATTTCGGATAGGGAAAGCGGGGCACATTGAAAAAAATCCATCCGTTGCAAAACATTTTCGGGAATAATGCGTTATATTTTCATCTAATTAATCCGACAGATGAGAAGAGCCTTTTTTATCCTTGTGCTTATTGGCTGTGCGGCAATAACTTCCGCGCAGCATCGGCAGGTGCTTTACGACAGCACCTTTGTTGTGATGGAGGAATCGGGGCTGAGCCACGTGACCAACCATCAGCGAATCCGCGCCAACGATTACACCGGCTGCCGCGAACTGGCCACGCTGAAGATGGACTACGACCCGCAATCGGCCTATGTGGAGTTCCGCAGCGTCACCATCCACCGCAAGAAGGGCGGCAGCGAAGCACTGCCGCTGAAAGTCTATGACTACATCGCTCCGGCGCGTCTGATTTATTGGGGCGCAAGCCAGAAGATGGTGGAGATCGGCCATCTGGATCCGGGCGATGAGGTGGAATACACCACCTACCGTAAGGGATTTACCTATGCACTTTTACAGGACGGCAGCGAGGACGACAGGTACATTCCGCCCATGCGCGGCCATTTTTACGATATTGTCCCCTTCTGGAGCAGCGTGCCGGTGGATGTGAAATACTACAGTGTGGATGTGCTGACCGCCAAGAGGCTGCGCTATGCCCTCTATAACGGTGGCAACCGCACGGTAAAGACGGACTCCGTGACCCATGGCGACCGCACAACATACAGCTTCACAGCACGGAACATCATTCCGCTGAAGCATGAGCCGCATGCCTTGGCCGACAACGACATGCAGCCGAAACTGCTGCTGAGCACCGCGCAGAACTGGGAGGCGAAATCCATCTGGTTTTACGGGGTGAACGAGGATTACGGCAGCTTTATTACCACGCCGGAGGTAACGGCAAAAGTTAGGGAGCTGCTGCAACCTGCACAAAGCGAGCAGGACAGCATCAGCATTCTGACCCACTGGGTGGCCGACAATATCCGCTACGCCGGAATCAGCATGGGACAGGGCGAGGGCTACACGCTGCACAATGCCGAAATGAACTTCACCGACCGCTGCGGCGTCTGCAAGGACAAGGCTGGCATGTTGGTCACCATGCTGCGTGCGGCGGGCTTCAAGGCCTACGCCGCCATGACCATGGCGCACGAACGGATCGACCGCATTCCTGCCGACCAGTTCAACCACAGTGTCTGCGCAGTGCAGCACCGCAACGGGCAATATGAAATGCTTGATCCCACATGGGTGCCGAATGTGCGCGAATTATGGTCAAGCGCCGAGCAGCAGCAGGGCTACCTGATGGGGCTGCCAGAAGGGGCCGACCTGATGTACACGCCGCTCTCCGCGCCGGAAAACCATTACGTGCGCATCCGCGCCAACACCTCCATTGCCAAGGATGGCACACTTTCCGGAACCATCACCGTAACTGCTGAGGGGCAGAGCGACCGTGCCGTACGTAGCGTATTTAATTGCCGTACAGCCGAATGGCAGCGCAACCTTGAAATGGAGCTGCTCCGCATTGACCCGAGAGCGGAGATAAAGGAGATCACCCACACCGACAACGACCGCTACTTGGAGCAGCCGGTGAGCATCACCTACAGTTTCTCCATCCCGCAATACGCCACCGTTGACAATAACACGCTGATGTTCATACCGCTTTCGGCACGCAATTTCTACAGCCGAGCCATGAGCCACCTAAGTTTCGACACCCGCCCGGAACGGCGCACACAGCCATTCTCGGATGCATGCTCGCGGATGGTTGATATAGAGGAGCAGATCACCCTTCCGGACGAATATGAAAAAATGGAGGCTCCGGATTTGGAGGGGGTGAAAGATGATGCAGCTTCTTTCACATACAACTACCTATGGGGAGGGCATTTTTGCAGATCTCCACGTTGCGGCACTTTCATAAATGAGAAAAACAAATTTATTTTTAGAGAAACAGTCCGGCTATGCAAACGGGTTTATGACGCCGCCGACTGGCCCGCCTTCCGGCAGGCGGTGGAGAACCAGAAGAGGTTGGCGGTGACACCGGTGGTGCTGTATAAATAAATGGTAGGGCCGTCGCATGCGGCGGCCATTAGTGCAAAAAAATATTCATTGTCATTATTCATAGTTTAAGAGTTTAAGAGGTTTAAAAGTTTAAGGGGTTTAAAAGTAGTGCCGTCGCGTGCGGCGAAAAAACAATTCATTATGAAACATATCATCATTTATATTTTGGGAACAATAATGCCGCTCGTGGCGGCGATGCCGGGTGTGGTGGCGCAGACGCAGCCTGACGCCGAATACAACCTGATCCGGCGCACCTACACCCTCAGCGAGGACGGTAGCATGGACATCCGTTACCGCAAGGAGCTGAAACTGCTCCGCAACCGTGCCATCACCGCCTACGCGGACAAGGGTGAGACCTTTATTGAGTACAACCCGGCGTTTGAAGAGCTGACAATCAATGAGTGCTATACCATCCGTCCGGACGGCTCCAAGGTGGTCACGCCGCCGAACGCCTTTGTCAAACAGCTGCCCTCCGGTTGCGCCGACTGCGGACGCTACAACGGCATCCGTGAAATGGCCATCGTGCATACCGGCCTGGAATACAACTGCACCATTGTGCTGGACTACACCCTGCACCGCAAAAGCGGCCTTTTTGCTGAACGCTTCAACCTGCAAACGGACTGTCCTGTGAAACGATACGAGCTGGACTACCCGGGCATGCCCGATTCCATGCGGCTGCACACCAACCTGCCACAAACGGTCAACGAGCCTTACATGAAGCCGCGTGCGAGGTATGACGTTGAATTCCAGATTGGGAACCTGCCGCAGTACACTGCGGAGACTGCCCTGCCCGAGGCGCGGAACCTGCTGCAGAGCCTGAAACGGGAGACTGACCTGCAAACAGTGACCGCCATCCGCGACTGGGTGGTGGATTATGTCACGCTGAACAAAATCGATCTGGCGCGGGTTGATTACCGCATGACCCCTGCGGCAGAGGTGTTCCGCAGCAATTGCGGCACCGCCCTGGACAAGCTTGGGCTGCTGGCCGCCCTGCTGAACGAAGCCGGTTTTGATGCACGCATACTGAATGAAGGACAAAACATTCCTTCTAAAATAGTTGTAAATGTTAAAGGAACAGACTATCTTGTAAACGCTTCTGACAAACGCCAATTCAAGTATTCAAATGAGATAAAAGAATTCCTTACTACCCTATCAGAACGCGGTGACAGCTATCCACGACCACAAAACTATAAGTCTGAGACCAAAATCGGCCCCGTGACGTTTGACACCCTCCCTGATGGTTATCTGCACTACACCATTCCTATCAGACCCATTGATTTCCGTTTCAAATCAGTCAATCTTCCACCAACACGCATCAGCAACGTCTGGATTTGTCCCCCGCCAAGCAATGGAAACACCGCGCTACACTATATTACAAACTACACCATTGACATTCCGAGAAAACTTCGTCTGGTGGGTGGCGACAGGAAAATCCAGTACGAAATCCCAGGCGTCGGCAGCATCAAAGTGGTTATCAGGAAAAAAGGAGGCAAACTGCTTGCCTATAAGGAACTGGTTGTCATACCGTCGGAAATCACGCCGGAGCAGTACAGCGACTTCCGTCGCCTGATCATTGACTGGGAGAGCAGCAATGAACTGATGTTCAAATAGCCCCTTTCGGGTATAATAATCATCCGAAGAACGATAAATATACCCTATCAGGTATATTTTCAAATAAAATCAAATATTTTATACCCGTTTGGGTATAAATTGGAAAAGATTTTGTACTTTTGCAAAATTTTTTCAGGATGAAAAGATGCAGTATTTTTGTCAAGGAGATGCGCCGGCAGTATGGACTGACCCAAAGGCAGCTGGCGGAGAAGGCCGGTGTGGGGCTGCGATTCCTGCGGGAACTGGAATCGGACAAGCCGACACTCCGGATGGACAAGGTGAACATGGTGCTGGAGATGTTCAACGCTGAATTGGGGGTTGTGCAGAAGGAAAAAAATGTTGAGCAATGAGGAAGGCAAAAGTGTTTTATCGTACATCATTCGCCGGTGTGTTGAGCGAAGAGGATTCGGGCTACCGTTTCGAATATGATGACGGATACCTGCTCAGTTCCAACGCGCATCCCATCAGCATCACCATGCCCACGTCTCAAAAGGTTTACACCTCAAAAGTGCTGTTCCCATTTTTTGACGGCCTGATTCCTGAAGGTTGGCTGCTTGACATTTCAGTCAAAAACTGGAAACTCAACCCACGCGACCGCATGGGGCTTCTGCTAGCCTGCTGCCGCGACTGCATCGGTGCCGTCAGCATTGAGGAAATCCCCGGAAAGGAGGTGCAGCCATGAGCCGCTGCCTCTATTGCTACAGGGAACTTGAACTTGGGGAGCAGGATTACCATCAAGGCTGCGCCAAAAAGGCATTCGGGACAAAAGGCATTCCGAAAATCCCCTACACACGCGACAACATCGATGATTTGGCACGCGACCTTGTGCTAAGGCAGACAACCGTCACAGGTGTACAGCCCAAACTATCCATGCATCTTTCGCGAGGCGGAAAGGATGAACCCGACCGTCTGACACTCACCGGACTTTCGGGAGACTACATTCTGAAGCCGCAGGCGAAGGAATACCCGAACCTGCCCGAAAACGAAGACCTGACAATGCACATGGCAGAGCAGGCCGGCATCAGGACAGTTCCGCATACGCTGGCACGCATGGCGGACGGAGAGCTCTGCTATCTTACAAGGCGCATTGACCGTGACAATCAAGGGAAAAAGGTGGCCATGGAGGATGCCTGCCAATTGTCGGGACGTCTGACGGAGGACAAATACCGTTCCTCCTACGAACAGGTGGCAAAAACCATCCGCCAGTACTCCGATGTGGGGAAACTGGATCTTGTGAACTACTGGGAGATGGTGCTGTTCTGCTGGCTGACAGGGAACTCCGACATGCATCTGAAGAATTTTTCGCTATATATGCCAAAAGATGGTCATTGGCAGCTGGCTCCCGCCTACGACCTGCTGGCGGTGCGGCTGGCGATGCCGTCAGACAAGGAGGAACTGGCCCTGACGCTCAACGGCAAAAAAAACAACATCCACCGTGCGGATTTCCTTTCCGCAATGGAGAAATCCGGCATTGGTGCGGTGGTTGCCGAACGCATGATGGGGCGTTTCGCGAAACTTCTGCCCCAATGGGAGGAAACCATCCGCAATTCGTTCCTGCCGGAGGAGATGCAATCGGAACACATAAGCCACATCACACGGATGCTGGCGGCGTTGTAAACCTAACCGTCTAAAACCGCCCCTCAACCACGTTCCAGTCCACGATGCGCCACAATGCGGACAGATGGTCGGCACGGCGGTTCTGATAATCGAGGTAATAGGCGTGTTCCCATACGTCGAAGGTGAGCAGAGGCTTCAGGCCGCGCTGGATGGGATTGGCGGCGTTGGGCTCCTGCGTGATGACTAACTTGCCCTCCGCATCAGACGAGAGCCACACCCAGCCCGAACCGAAGAGCGCAGTGCCCTTTTTCACGAACTCCTCCTGAAACTTTTCAAACGAGCCGAAAGCGGCACTAATTGCCTCGCCTATCCTGCCATGCGGGACGTTCCCCTCCTTGGGTGCACAAAACTGTCCGAAATAGAGGTTGTGGTTCAGTATCTGTCCGGCGTTGTTGAGCATCCCGCCTTCGGCTGAAAGCACAATCTCCTCCAGCGACTTGGTTTCAAAGGCGGTTCCCGCAACCGCTGCGTTCAGGTTGTTCACGTATGCCTGCAGGTGCTTCCCGTGATGGAAGGCGATGGTCTCACGGCTGATAACCGGCTCAAGCGCATCCGCCGCATAAGGCAGCGTCATCAATTCTGTTTTCATATCCTTTTGTTTTTTAGTTTCCTTGACAAACGCATTCGGAAACCGTTTTATTATGGATGGTATGGTTTAATTTTTCCTATAGCGCTTTCCTGGGAAGAATCGCGGGACGCTTTTACAGTAGCCTTCGTATTCGGGATACTTGCCGCCGCTGATACCTTCGGCCAATGAGGAGCTGCCCTGGAACAGGACTATGAGAAGCAGCGCACCTATCAGGCTCCAGTTGGCGACGCCCATTCCGGCACCGATGGAAAAGACATAAAAGCAGAGCCAGATCGCCTGCTCAGCGAAATAGTTGGGATGGCGGCTGCGGCTCCAGAGTCCGGTTGTATTGAACCCCTTGTTGTACGGGTCTGGCAGTTCATCCAGCTTTTTCCCTTCACGGATTATGGACCATTTCCGCGTCTGGAATGCCCACTGCTGTTCGTCAGCCACTGTCTCCCAAACAATGAAGCAGAACATGAGGCAGGCTGCAATACCGTCCGTCCAGCCGAAAGGTACATCAGATTTCATTGATACCAACGCAGGGAAAGTGGTCATCAGCACAAGCGCATTCTGGTAAATGGAGATGAAACCAAGGTCGAACAGCATCCACGCCCAACGTTTTTTGAAAACGGGGAGCGAACGCACCACCTGCCATCGGTAATCCTCAACCCCCTCCCAGAACCTTATGCTATAGGCTCCCTTTCGGGCGAAGTTGAATGTCAGCCTTATGCCCCACAACGTTGCCAGAACCGCCATCACCACCAGCCGCGGAGCCATCCCGCCACTGACTGCGATAATCCAGGTATAGGCAATCGGGAGCAGGCTCCAGAGCTTGTCCATCTGAGAGTTGTTCCCGGTAAGTTCACCCACGATGAAACAGAAGGCGGCACTGCACGCCGCAACGATACCGAGGATTTTCAGCACCTCCAGCTGCGGGCCGTCTAACGCGGGCCCGACTGCAAAATATAGTATCGGACATACAACAAGGGAAAGCGCCAGCAGCGCAGCCATCAGAGGGATATTCATCTTGGTCATAATCACGAATTTAAAAATTACTTCCCGGACTTCACCACCTGTTTCGGGCTGTCACACGCCACCCCGTTCCAAAGGTATCGGACATCGCTCCCATTCTTTTTCTTATCCCTTATAATCTCTATTCCGGAAACGGTATCCCTGTACATGCCGCCACCCACCACAAGAACAATATCGTGCGATTCGTCCTGGAATTCCACAAAAGCAGTATAGGAATTGTATTCATCCAGCACCACACGGAAAGCCGTGTCCGTAACAGCGGCGGGATTGTTCCTTCCCGTCCTAATGACAGAGAGCGTTTCGGAGGCTGTAAGTTCAGGATAGGATACTGTTATGCCATAAACTTTTTCAGGCTCCTTGCCGCAACCGGCCATCAGCACGGCAGCAAACATGATCATACCAAATGCAATGTTTTTTCTCATGATGTCGTACCAAATGCAATGTTTTTTCTCATGATGTCGAAATTTTAAATTGTGACAACAGTAAAACGTTTTTAACCCCCGGTTTATTACAGGGAGGAGAAAAAAATTCCCGGACACCTCCGACTTCACCGAAGCGGACTGGATATATCTCCATTTTCCATTGCTGACTCTCCTATGCAACTCCTCCGGAGTGTTTCATTGACTTGTTTGTTGCTAAGAGGGGCATGTCGTGTTAGATTATTGTTCTGACAAATAAACATCAATCTGTTCTTCCAACTCAGGAAGATCAAGTGCAAGCACCTCTTCGATGACTCCAAACTTTACATTAAAGTACTCGTGGATAATATAGTTTCGCATTCCGATAATCATTTTCCATTGCGTTGTCGGATGTTCTGTCCTGAACTCTTTCGTCAGCATATTGGCTGCTTCACCGATGATTTCTAAGTTCTTCACCACAGCATAATACCGCATGTCATCGTGTTTCAAGGATTCTACTGTAACCCCATCCATGTAGCGTTTTATCCTGCCGATAGCCTCCTTAATATGAAGCAATCGCTCTTTGTCACGCCCTGCCTCTCTCATAAATCAGAATTTTATCATGATTGGCACTTTTCTCAGCAAAAGGCATCAGACAACCATCAACGACCAAATCAACTTCTTTGCCCAACAACTCTTTTAAATCAACATACATTCCAAAGAATTTCATGCCGATACGTTGTTTTTCATCCAGTTCCACCAACAGGTCTATGTCGCTGTCCTCACGCTCCTCGCCACGGGCATACGAGCCGAACACCCAGGCCTTCAACACCGGCTGGGTGGCGAGTTTGACTAACTGCGCGTCCATCTGTTCCAAAAATATTTGACCGCAAAAATAATCAAAATTCGGATACGGAAATGGCTTTGCGGAAAATATTATGCAAAGAGCCGATCACCTGTGGTAAGTGGATGTAATCAGATACTTGTACCTTCCGTCATCTCCGGTTCCGCGGGTCACCAGTTGTTTGTCGTTGAGCACCAACACCTCATCATTATGATCCCCATATAGGACTTTCGTGAAATGACTGTCCCTTCCGTTGGTAAGGAACAGCGTTTTCCTGTCTTCCGACAGTTTCCAGTCCCACATTATGATGTTGTCATTAAAATCATCGTTCATATCGGCGGGATTAATTTCATTATAATGGTACACCACCCCATTGTCTTTGAACTCCCGAATACTGACATACTTATCGCTTGCCCTATTTACAGTAGAGTCAGTAACCGACGGATTTTCCTTATTTATCCGCACAGTGACAGAAGATTCGAAAATCCATTTCCCCTCAATGGGGTCGTTTTTTTCCTCCTTGCCGCAACCGGCCATCAGCACGGCGGCAAACATAATCATACCAAATGCAATGTTTTTCCTCACGATGTCGAATTTTATGTTGTTACAACAGTAAAACGTTTTTAACCCCCAATTTATTACAGGAAGGAGAAAAAAATTCCCGGACACCTCCGACTTCACCGAAACGGACTGGAAGTATCTCCATGCGGAGTTTTAGTAAGGATGTTTTTTCAGAAAAGCCTCTTTTTCTCCTTTCGGAAACACTTGCAGTCCGATTGCTCCGCCGCCATAATGGAACAAAGTGCTGTCATTGTAGGGTATCAGCATGTCGTCGTTCAAAGCATTCTCTTTTTCTTCTTTATTCATGGGGCGCTTGTAAAGGACGAAACTATACATCCCCATTCCAATCCGACGGAACCATATCTCCATGCTTTCCGGATAGTTACGCGAGGCTTCAACACCGATGCACCCCATGGTTTTCAATTTTTCACGGATATTTACATACTCCTTCTCCGTCAGCCCGACCA
>CACYHG010000073.1 GCA_902774175.1 uncultured Bacteroidota bacterium | reverse complement strand
CCCCCTCACTATATATAATACGCTTGGGGAACCCAATTTCTCACACTAAAATGAAAAAAAAAATTCATTTTTTTATAATATATTAAAATACAAATGGTTGTAAAATGAGGGAAAATCTCGTTTTTTTCCGCCACGGGAGGCGTTCCGTATTAGGATTTTGATTATTTTTGCAAATCCATTCTGCGGGAACGGAATGGATTTGTTCCGTAGAGACGTGGCGCGCCGCGTCTCTACACAAAACGGGAATAATAACATTAACCTTTAAAAATTAACAAAATGAACAAAAACAACGAAATGGAAAAAAATGTATGCAGGAGGGACTCGCGAAAGGCCGCACCGAAGGCCTGCAGGAAGGTCTGGAGAAGGGTCGCACCGAAGGACTGCAGGAGGGTTTGGAAAAAGGTCGTGCCGAAGGATTGAAGGAGGCCGCCGCAAAAATGAAACAGTTGGGGATTCCGGCGGAGCAGATTGCCCAATCCACGGGGATTCCGGCGGAGGAAATCAAAGGGATGTGAAAAACAACTATTAACTATAAACTCTTAACTATAAACTATAAACTGAATAAGTGCTTTGTGGAATCCCAGAAAACCGGCGTAGGCCCCTTCTCCGATCCGGCACTTTTTCACTTTTTCCTGTGTAAAGATTTTTTGAAGCGAAAAAAATTCCTTTGCAAAGTTACATTATTTTTGCAGACTTCAAGAAGCGGAGTTGCATGAAATTAAAAAATATCACATTATTAGGGCTAATGCTCTGCCTTTTACAGTTTGTCGTCCCCGTATACGGGCAGAACAAAAAGGCTGAGCTGACCAACGAAAAGAAGAAACTGGAGCAGGAGATCGCCCAGCAGCGCGCCCTGCTGAAGAAAACCCAGAAGAACAAAAACGCCTCACTGCGCGAAATCCAGCTCATCAGCTCCCAGGTTAAGAAGCAGGAGAAACTGATCGCCACCATCAACGGGGAAATCAACTGCATCGAAGGGGAGATCGAGGCCAACAGCAGGGAAATCACCAAACTGGGAAACAGGCTCGAAGTGCTGAAAAAGGACTATGCACAGTCCGTCTACATCACCTACAAGTACCGTCACGTCCTAAACAAGGCCTCCTTCATCATCTCCGCCGGCAGCATCGGGGAGGCAGTGCGGCGCATCCGCTACCTGCAGGAGTATTCCTCCGTGCTGAAACGGGATGTCCGGCACATACAGGAGACCCGCCAGACACTGCACAAGAAGGAGGAGGACCTGCAGCTCTCCAAGCACAACAAGCAGCAGCTGCTTCAGGACGGCAACCGCAAAAAACAGCAGCTGGCGCAGCAGCAGAAGGAAAAGAACCAGATAGTCTCCAAGCTGAAAAAGCAGGAGGGGCAGATACAGAAGGAGATAAACAAAAAAATCCAACGCCAGAAAGCGGTGAACGCCGCCATAAACAAAATAATCAGCGAGGAGATAGCCAAGTCGAACAAAAAGGCGGCATCAACCTCCACCTCCGCCAAACCGGCCGCGAACGCCACTCCCGCACACCTGACACTGACCCCGACAGAATCGGCTTTGGCCTCCGACTTCGAGAGCAACAAGGGCAAACTGCCATGGCCGGTGGAGAAGGGCAGCATCGTCACCCCGTTCGGACCCTACTCCCATGCGGAAATCAGCTCCATACAGATACCGAACGACGGCATAAACATCGTGACCGAAAAGGGAGGCAAGGTGCGGGCGGTATTCAACGGCACCGTCTCCGGAGTGGCCAGCATCGGCGAATCGAAGGTGGTGATTATACGTCACGGGAACTACCTGAGCGTCTACTCGAACCTCGGCAGCGTCTGCGTGCAGAAGGGCAGCAAGGTCACAACCAAGCAGACAATCGGGACAGTCTATTCGGAGTCGGGCGAAAACAGCGCGGAGCTGCATTTTGAAATTCGCAAGGAGAGCACACCGCTCAACCCGGGCTTATGGATAAAACGATAAAAAGGAAAATGACGGACAAGGGGAAACAACTGGAAGCCATGGGGCGGCTGCTCCACATCATGGACGAACTGCGGGAGAAATGCCCGTGGGACCACAAGCAGACGATGGAGTCGCTGCGCTGCAACACCATCGAGGAGACCTACGAACTTGCCGGAGCCGTGCTGGAAAACAACATGGACGAGGTTCGCAAGGAGCTTGGCGACCTGCTGCTGCACATAGTATTCTACGCCAAGATCGGCTCGGAACATGGTGCCTTTGACTTTGCGGACGTGGCAAACGGCATCTGCGAAAAGCTGATTGTACGCCACCCGCACGTCTTCGGGGAGACGCAGGTGCGCTCGGATGCCGACATCCGTTCCAACTGGGAGAAAATCAAACTTTCGGAGGGAAGGAAATCGGTCTTGGAAGGCATCCCGGAGGCGCTGCCCGCCATGGTCAAGGCAATCCGGCTGCAGGAAAAGGCGCAGGGCATCGGCTTCGATTGGAGCGGGAACGAAGGCGGCTGGGACAAACTTAAGGAGGAGATGGCCGAATTTGAGGCGGAACTGAAAAGCGGCGACGCTGAAAACCGCGAGGAGGAGTTCGGCGACATGCTCTTCGCGCTGATAAAATGCGCCCGCAACTACAACATACAGGCGGAGAACGCTCTTGAGAAGACAAACCGGAAGTTCAAGGCCCGCTTCCAGGCCATGGAATCCCTTATACAAAAGGATGGAAAACAGCTGAAAAACATGCAGCTTTCAGAAATGGAACCCTATTATTACAAAGCAAAGGAGATGTTGAACCAAAAAGAGAACCGATAATATGAACGAACAGCAACAACCCATCACAAAAAAAAGGCTGACCTCCGCCTGGATCTCCACAGTGCTGAGCATATCGCTCGTGCTGATCATGATCGGCCTGTTGGGAATCATACTGATAAACGCCAGGCGCATCACCAACGAGACAAAGGAGAACATCGACTTCGAGGTCATCCTGCAACCTGACATTGAAACAGGGGATATTCTTTCAATCCGCAAGGAAATAGAAGCGATGAAGGAGGTGAAATCCACCATTTTTATCAGCAAGGAGCAGGCGGCAAAAGAGACCATCGAACTGCTCGGGCATGATTTCAGGGATGTGGTAGGTGACATACTGCCGCCATCCATCATATTGAAAATCAAATCGGATTATACGGACACCAAACATCTGCAGCAACTTGAGAAACAACTTCAGATGGACCAGCGTGTATACGACGTGCAGTACCAGCGCACATACGTGGAGAACATCAACCATAACCTCTCCACCATAAGCATGGTGCTGATCGGCATCAGCTGCATACTGCTCTTCATTGCCATTTCATTGTTGGTCAATACAATGCGGCTATCAATTTATGCCAACCGCTTCCTGATACGGAGCATGCTCTACGTGGGCGCAAAACGCTCCACCATCCGCCGCCCCTTCATCGCAAAGGGAATCTGGCAGGGAATCTGGGGCGCACTTTTGGCCATGGCTGTGCTGACCGGAGGCATCTGCCTCGGACACTCCTATACCCCATCCGGCAACTTCACCCTGATCGCCACCGACAGCCAGACAATCGGAAACTACACCCTGTTGTATGTCATTTTGCTGGCATTGGGATTGCTGTTCACATGGTTAGCCACATCGTTAGCCGTCAGGAAATACATACGCATGAAACTGGACAACCTCTACTTCTGACGCGGATGAAATAATATTTCGCTCCAATGGTCAGACATGCCGATTTTTTTTCTACTTTTGCACCTTCAAATAAAAGTATAGCAATATGAATCAGAAGAACCAGAAAAATACCGCGAAAAAGGGCGCGACCGCCAAAAACAGCGCGAAACCGGAATGGGCTCCCGGAATGCCCTTCACCCTTACGAACTACATCCTGATGATAGCAGGTGTTGTTATTCTGCTCATCGGATATTTCATGCTTTCCGGAGGCGGCAGCGACGACCCCAGCCAGTTCAGTGACGCCATCTTCAACGCACGGCGGCTGAAAGTGGCGCCGGTCATCCTTGTCATAGGTTTTGTGGTGGAACTGTTCGCCATAATGTACCGTCCCCGCAGAAAAACGGAGGAGCCTGAAGCGGAAACCAAAGCCTGACATTTGATTTATGGAAACCTTTGAAGCCATCATCCTGGGCATTGTCCAGGGACTGACGGAGTTTTTGCCCGTCAGCAGTTCGGGACACCTTGCCATCGGCAACGCCTTGCTTGGCGTGGAGACAGACAACAACCTGCTGTTCGCAGTCATGGTGCACGCCGCCACCGTGCTGAGCACCATTGTAGTGCTGCACAAGGAAATCTGGCAGCTGCTCAAAGGGCTGTTCGCCTTCCGGCTGAACGAGGAGACCCGTTACATCGGCAACCTGCTGCTTTCAATGATTCCGGTCTTCATTGTCGGGGTCTTTTTCAAGGACACGGTGGAGGAGATTTTCGGCTCCGGCCTGCTGGTTGTAGGCATCTGCCTCTGGATCACAGCCGGACTGCTTGCCTTCTCCTATTTTGCACATCCGCGTCCCAAGGAACGTATCGGCTGGAAGGATGCAATTGTCATCGGGCTCGCCCAGGCGGTGGCCGTCCTGCCGGGACTTTCGCGTTCAGGCAGTACAATAGCCACCGGCCTGCTTCTTGGCAACAAAAAGGAGAGCGTGGCCAAATTCTCGTTCCTGATGGTGCTTGTCCCCATTTTGGGCGAAGCCTTCCTGGACACACTGGACTTTGTTGAAACCGGCGGAACAGCCTCCGGCATCAGCGGCACAGCAATGATATGCGGATTCCTTGCCGCATTTGTTGTGGGGTGTCTCGCCTGCAAATGGATGATCAACATCGTCAAGAAAGGCAAACTCATCTATTTTGCCGTCTATTGCGCGCTTGCCGGCACCTTCGCCATCCTGTGGCATCTTTTCGCCTGACATGAACATCTATCTGATGGGCTATATGGGTTGCGGCAAGACAAGGGCCGGACGGCATCTGTCCGCCCATTCCCAACGTCCATTCACCGATTTGGACACATTGTTTGAGACCCGCCTCGGAACATCCATCCCAGAATATTTCAGGCATCACTCCGAAGAGGCCTTCCGGCAGGAGGAGCGCAAAATGCTCCATGAGACAGCAGGACTTGACAACAACATCATCGCACTTGGCGGCGGCACACCCTGTTTTGAAGACAATATTGACTGGATTAAAAGCCACGGCATTTCCGTATATTTGAAAATGAACGAACTTGCCCTGTTCCACCGTCTGAGCCGCTCCCACAAAATCCGCCCGCTCATAGCAGGGATGGACGCCAACCGGCTGCTGGAGCACATCTGCCGGCAGCTGCCGCAACGGGAGACATATTACAGTCAGGCGGACCTGACATGGCCCGGCACCAATGTGGAGATACCCGCGCTTTGGCAGCGGCTGCAGGAGCTCCTTCAAACAAAAGAATCCGAATGAAAAAGGAATCCTACCAATATTTCCGTCTGGAAAACGGCATCAAAGTCATACAAAAGGAGGTCGACTCCCCCATCACCCACGTGGGCATGGTGGTCAACACCGGAACCCGTGACGAACTGCCGGAGGAGAACGGCATCGCACATTTCATAGAGCATACTATTTTCAAGAGCACCCGCAAGCGCAACACCTACCAGGTGCTTTCCTATCTGGAGAATGTGGGCGGTGACCTGAACGCCTACACCACCAAGGAGGAGACATTCTTCTACGCCTCCGTCCTGAACGAATACTTTGGCCGCGCCCTCGACCTGTTGTCCGACATAGTGTTCAACTCCGCCTTCAACACCAAGGACATAGAAACAGAAAAGGAGGTTGTCCTGGAGGAGATCAATTCATACAAGGACAATCCGGCGGAGCTTATTTTTGACGAATTCGAGAACCAGCTGTTCGCAGGGCATCCGATAGGGACATATATTCTCGGCACAAAAAAGAGCGTGCGACGCTTCAGCCGTGAGGACATTCTCCGCTTCATGGCACGCACATACCACACGGACCAGATGGTAATATCTGTGGTGGGCGCCATCCCCTTCGCCCAATGTGTGAGGCTCATACGGAAATATTTCGGGAACATCCCCAGCCATCCCCGCGACTACCGGCGCGAGCCATACCAGGACTACCGTCCATCCCACATCCGCAAACAGCTGCGCGGCAGCCAGACCCACATGATCATCGGCAGGGTGCTGCCCCGATACAACGACAGGAAACATTTGTGCGCCACCCTGCTGAACAATATGCTCGGCGGCCCCGGCATGAACACCCGCCTGAACATGGCGCTTCGGGAGAAAAAGGGCTATGTCTACTCGGTGGAATCGGCATACGCCGCACTGAGCGACGCCGGACTCTTCACCATCTATGCCGGAATGGACCACAAAAACCTTGAGAAATGCCAGGAGATGATCCACGACGAACTGCACAAACTGCGCCGGACACCCCTCGGACCGCTCCAGCTGCAGCGCGCCAAACGCCAGCTCATCGGACAGACCTGCCTCACCAACGAATCCAATCTGACGGAGATGCTCTCCATCGGCAAGAACCACCTGCTGTACGACGAGGTGGAAACAATACCCGAACTGCTGGCAAAAATGGAACTGATCACCGCCGGAGAGCTTATGGAGATGGCCGATGAGATGCTTGACGGAGAGCAACTCAGCAGCCTGCTGTACATATAACCAATTTAACACGAAAGCACCATGACACACAAAGCCGGTTTTGTAAGCATTTTAGGGAACCCCAATGTCGGCAAGTCAACACTGATGAACGCCCTGACGGGCGAACGCCTCTCAATAATCACCTCGAAGGCGCAGACCACACGGCACCGCATTATGGGGATTGTGAATGGGGAGGATTTCCAGATTGTCTATTCCGACACCCCGGGTATGCTCAAGCCATCATACAAGATGCAGGAATACATGATGCGCTACGTGGAATCGGCCCTGCAGGATTCGGATGTGCTGCTCTACGTGGTGGAGGTTGGCGAACAGCAGCCGCCTGAAGAGTTTGTCAGTAAGATAAACCGGCTGAAAATTCCATTAATCCTGGTGGTGAATAAAATCGACAAGGCAGATGCGGAAATGACCTCCGCCACAAAGGCCTGCTGGGAGGAGCTGCTGCATCCGCAGGCGGTCTGCTGTGTCTCCGCACTGCAACGGGCCGGCCTGGAAACCATTGTGGACCGGATTGTGGAGCTGCTTCCCGACAACCCGCCTTATTTTCCGAAAGACGAACTGACCGACCGGCCGATGCGCTTCTTCGTGTCGGAAATCATCCGTGAAAAAATCCTGCTGCAGTACAAGAAGGAGATTCCCTACAGCGTGCAGATTGAAGTCCAGTCCTACAAGGCAGAGGATGAATTAACCCGAATTGAGGCAATGATTTACGTGGAAAGGGAGAGCCAGAAGGGAATCATTCTGGGCCACAAGGGCGAGGCCATCAAGAAATTAGGCATTGCGGCACGGCAGTCCATCGAGGCATTTATCGAAAGCAAGGTGTTTCTGGCGCTCAGCGTGAAGGTGCAGAAGGACTGGCGCAATGACGACAAACGGCTGCAACTGTTCGGTTACGGAAACTGATCCCATCCCTAAAAACAGGGGCCGCCCTCCGGGCGGCCCCTTACAATAAAGAAGTTCCTGTTATTTCCCGATTGACGTCTGTAGAGACGCAATGCATTGCGTCTCTACAAAACATCGTCATTACCGAATTACGTTCATCTTTCGGACAATCCGTTGCCCTTTGTATTCAACACCGTAATAATACAACCCGGACGGCAGTGTCCCGGTATGCAGCGTCACGCGGTTCGCACCAGCCGTGGCGGCGACAATTTCGCGATGCAGCAGCTGGCCGTTCACACCCATTATCGTCAGAGCAACCTCCGCATCC
>CACYHG010000072.1 GCA_902774175.1 uncultured Bacteroidota bacterium | reverse complement strand
CTCCGATCTCTTTCACTCTATTTCGCTCTTTTTTCCCCTCTGTATCTTGAAAAACTGACGAGATTAACTGGATCATCATTATCGATGCCGCTATTGCAATCCCTATTCTTGCTTCTTTGCCTATCTTTGCATAATTGGTTTCCGAAAGCAAGGATAATCAGACAATAAATTGACAATAAATATATTATATAATGAAATATTCCATAGGGCTTGACATTGGAGGCACCAAGTGCGCCGTTTCAGCCGGCGTATGCGCGAACGGTGAAATAAGGATTGCAGCGCGTGAGGCGTTCCCGACCGCCGGCCTGCACTGGCAGGAGGTGCTGGCAGCCTTTGAACAGCGCATCTTGGCGTTAAGAGACAACATGGCGGATTTTGAACTTGCCAACATCGGCATAAGCTGCGGAGGCCCGCTGGACTCCGAACGCGGGGTTGTGCTCAGCCCGCCCAACCTGCCCGGATGGGACGAGGTGCCGGTAACGGACCATTTCAGCAAACGCTTCGACGTACCGGTACACCTGCAGAACGACGCCAACGCCTGCGCATGGGCCGAATACCTCTATGGCGCGGGTCGCGGCACACGGAACATGGTCTTCATGACCTTCGGCACAGGGTTGGGAGCCGGATTGGTCATCAACGGGAAACTCTATTCCGGCACCAACGACAACGCCGGGGAGATCGGGCACATCCGCCTCGCCCCTGACGGACCGGTCGGATACAACAAGGCGGGCAGCGCGGAGGGATTCTGCTCCGGAGCCGGAATTGCAAGGCTTGCGGTTATCCGTGCCAAGGAGCAGGGGCTGGAAATCGGCACACCGGACACCAAGGAGATTTTCGACCGTGTGCGGGCCGGAGAACCATTCTTCACGGGCGTTTTCCGCGAATCGGCGGAAAAACTTGCCACAATTCTCTCCTACACCATCGACATACTTAACCCCGAAGTGATTGTGCTCGGCGGAGTGTACATGCGCAACGCAGACCTTTTCCTGCCGGTAATAGAGCCGCTGATTGCACAGGAGGCCCTGCCGCTCGCACGGAAGGTCTGCCGCATAGTGCCCGCAGGGCTGGGCGAATCGGTCGGGGACTACGCAGCCATAGCAGTCGCCAACATGTGAAAAACATCTCATCTTAACAAGCATTAATTAACCAACAACCACAGATATGAAGAAAAAATTTGCAATTTTGCCGATACTGGCCGGATTCTTCGTGATGGGATTCTGTGACATCATCAGCACAGTCCTGAACCAGGTCAAGGCCGAATGCCAGCTCTCAGACGTGACGGCCGGATTTCTGCCATCAATGATTTTCATCTGGTTCTTCCTGATTTCAATTCCGACCGGCATCCTGTGCGGGAAAATAGGGCGCAAAAACACCGTGCTGTTCTCCCTTGCAGTGACCCTTTTCGCCATGCTGCTTCCGCTGCTCGCCAATGCGGAGCGGTTCTGGATCTATTTTGTCTCGTTCGCGCTGTTAGGAATCGGCAACACCATCATCCAGACGGCACTGCCTGCGCTGATGTCGAACATAGTCCCTGCCGACCAGCTCACAAGCCGCATTTCGCTCGGACAGTTTGTGAAGGCGATATGCGCCGCACTCACACCGGTGTTTGTATACCTGACAGCAACACTCTGCGGCAACTGGAAACTGCTGTTCCCGCTTTACGCGCTGCTGACAGTGCTGGCCGCCCTGTGGCTGCTTCTCACCCCCATAGCCGATGAACGGCAAAACGGAGAGGGGAACGAAAACCGCACCAGTTTCAAATCCTGCATGGCCATGCTGAAACATCCGTTTGTGCTGGCGATGACAATCGGCATCCTCTTTTCTGTCGGCACCGACGTGGGCTTTGCAGTATCGATTCCCGAATTCCTGAAGAGCGTCTATCATGTGGATTTGGACATGGCAGGAATGGGACCCACCGTCTATTTCATTGCCAAAACAATCGCCGCTGCGGTTGGAGCCATCCTCTTCGCAAAAATTCCGGCGGCAAAATGTTTCCCATGGTGCATGGCGGTCGGATTGGCGGCAACTGTAGGGCTCTTTTTCGCCCCCACCCCCACACTGTTCCTGACCTTCATCTTCATCGCCGCACTGATGACCGCAAACAGTTTCGGCATGTGCATGGGGATGGCGCTTGACAAGGTGCCGGAAAAGGCCAATGAAATAAGCGCGCTGATGGTGATGGCCATCGTAGGCGGCGCCATCGTGACCCCAGTGTTGGGATTTGCCCAGCAAAGCGCCGGAGCCACCGGGATGGCATGTGTGCTCGTATGCTGCATCACCGTGTTGCTGACAATAAGCCTTCTTTCAAAAAGAAATGCAAAAAACATTTGACATGCAAAAAACAATGAGATACAGCCATTTCATAATAAACATAATTCTCTGCATCTGCCTGTTTTCCACAGCATGCAACCGGAATGGCAAAGTGGTGTCGGAAGAGCCGGACATGACAGACCCCACCAAGACCTACTCCATTGTCCGTCCGGACAACGGCAGCGGCATTGAAGTCATAAGCGAAGACGGTTCCAACCCGCTTAAGGTAAGGGAATTCATACAGTCATATCCCATCCCAGAACAAAGCTTCACAGCCAAGCGCGCCAAATTCTGCAACCTTCTTGACCAACTGAAAAAGGAGACGGAATCGGATACGGTAAGCTATGAAACGGTTGATTCGCTGAACTACATGGCCATACACTACCTGTCAGACCTGCTGCAGGATTCAAAAAGCATTTCAGGCGGCATCCGGCATCCGATGCTCAGCTGCAAGATTTCGTCAGACAAGCGGTTGCGCCTCTATTCATGGGATGAGCACATCGCCCCGGGACAGCAGAGCAACATCAATGTGTTCCAATACCGGACGTACGACAACCGTCTCATCGCCGCGTTCCAAGGGACAGGGCGCACCCACGATGAGACCGATTTCCTGACCGGCCGGATTGAATCGCTGCATCCCCTCTTCCGCGATGGGGATTCGGTGCGGCTTTATCTGATATGCTATGCGGGGTCACATGGCAACGAACATCTTTACAAGGGATTCGGCTGCATCAATGCGCTTCATGACAGCCTCGACTTCACTTACCCCGCCTTTGAAGGGGCACGTCCGTTCGCCACTGTGCATTACAGTGAGAAGGAGACGGCACAGGCAGCATTTGACCGCAGGCATAGGAGAGTGCGGCTGCAGCGTCATCCGGCAAACTCCTCACAACAGGACAGTCTCTGCCGCAACTACATTTTTGACGGAAAACACTTCATAGCGGACAAGCCCTGAACATGACCGGCGACTACAGAAAAACGGCACGGCTGCTGAAGCCATACGGAGGCAGGATACTCATAATCCTGCTCCTGAACGCTTTTGCCGTTTTCTTCTCCATCTTCTCCATTACAATGCTGGCGCCATTTCTTGCATTGGTCTTCAATCCGGACGGGATGGTCACATCGCCGCCGGAACCGCATTTCAGCTCCGAATCGCTCATGAACTGGCTGCAATACTTGCTGGGCCGCGTGGTGCAGGCCAAAGGCTCATCTTTTGCACTTATTGCGGTAATCCTGTTCATTTTCACCCTGTTCCTTCTGAAAAACTGCTTTGCCTACCTCTCCATGCGCTGTACAGTTCCGATGAGGACCCGCATTCTGAAAAGCCTGCGTGACCAATGCTTCGGACGTCTTATGACCGCACCGCTCGCATACTACTCCCACAACCGGAAAGGGGACATACTTTCCCGCGTAATCAACGACATACAGGAGGTGGACAATGCCATCCTGCAATATGTGCAGCAGCTGTTCAAAGAGGTGCTGACACTCCTGCTTTTCCTGTGCATGCTGTTCTTCATTGACTGGAAATTCACACTTTTCGTACTTGTCACACTGCCGCTTGCCGCACTGCTTATCAGCTTGGTGCAAAAACGGTTGAAACGACATGCAGTTACAGCCAGGCAGGAGGAGGGAAAAATGGTGGCGCTCTCCGAAGAGAGCCTGTACGGGCTGCGGATAATCAAGGCGTTTAACAACATTGGTGAACGCACCGACAATTTCCGGAAAAAGAACTGGAACTACAACCGGCTGCTTGTAAGGATCAACCGGCTGCGCGACCTCTCATCGCCGCTTAGCGATTTTATCGGAATGGTGATGGTCATCATACTGCTGATAGCCGGCAGTTTTCTCATCACAGGCAACAGCGGCCTCACCGCAGAGGTCTTCATCACCTATCTGGTGCTGTTTTCGCAGATCATCAACCCTGTCAAAACAATTGCAGATGCCACAGCATCGTTCAAGAAAGGCTTCGCAGCACTGCAACGGATTGACGAACTGCTTCAGATGGAGGACAATATCACCGATTTGCCCGATGCAAGGCCAATAAATGACATACACGACAGCATCCGTTTCGACCATGTGGATTTCTCATACGGGGATGGAGCTGTGCTGAAGGGAGTGGACTTCACAATTCCCAAAGGCAAGGTGGTGGCGCTTTGCGGCCAGTCCGGCTCAGGAAAATCCACCATCGCCGACCTGCTTCCCCGCTTTTTTGATGTTACGGGAGGCAGCATACAGATAGACGGTACAGATTTGAGAAAACTGAAGCTGAACGATTTGCGCCAGCTGTTCAGCATTGTTTCACAAGAGAGCATCCTTTTCAACGACACAATAGCAAACAACATCGCATTTGGCCGTCCGGAAACCTGCGAGAAGGAAATTTGGGAAGCGGCGGATGCCGCCCAAATCGGCGATTTCATCCGCGGACTGGATGATGGGCTGCAGACTGTTGTCGGCGACCGCGGGATAAAGCTCTCCGGAGGCCAGCGGCAGCGCATCAGCATCGCCCGCGCCTTTTTGAAAAACGCGCCCGTCCTGATTCTGGATGAAGCGACCTCCGCACTTGACTCCGAGGCGGAGAAAAAACTGCAGGCAACCATAGGCCGCCTGATGAAGGGCAAGACTGTACTGATAATCGCACACAGGCTCTCCACCATCGTGGATGCGGACGAAATCCTTGTGCTGGAAGAGGGTGAGATTAAAGAGCGCGGCACCCACCAGAGCCTGATGGAAACCAACGGCATATACAGCAGCATGGTCCGGCTCCAGGCCTTCGGAAAAGACTGACGACACCATGGAACAGGCACGGCTTTTGGTAATGGCAGACTACGGGCTTTCTCCGGAAGCGATGCGGAAAACTGTCACGGAAGTGAGGCTGTTGGACTGGAGCGCGATAGGCAGGGATAATGATTTCACCGGCGGATTACTGATGTTTCCGGAAACTCCGGAGAATCAAATTTCCTTCCTCGGCACCAATGCCGAAGGGGACAGTACACTGCAATGGTGCGGCATCGGCATACGCATAAGCCGGAATGTGATTGCCTTCCGTTTCCCCGCACTTTTCAGGACATGGCTGGATTATGAGGCCTTCCGTATAAGTCTGGACAGATTCCTATGCGAGTTTCTGCGCCCATTCCAATGCAAACAGCTGCTGTTCCTCCCCTCAAATTGGGAGCAGCCGGAAGCGGGCATCCGCAACGAAACGCATCGGAAACGTTTGGCACAAATGCAGCACAAAATCACTCACGGGGAGACATCGTTCAAACGCTGCCGCCAGCACCTTGCCTACTGCCTCGGTGAAGCGGCCCCGTCACTGCGCGAAGCGATTGAACCAACATATTGGGAAACCTCTTTTTTTGATGCGGACGCGGGACGGTTATGCTGCATTGCGGCACTGTCTCCGGGAAGCTCCAACCTTGCCGACCTTGCCGGGCGCCTCACACAGGAGATCCGCTTCCAATGCCTTCCGCTTTTCCGGGAAAATGCCTGCGCCTTTGCAGCCTATATGCGAAAAAAGCCTTCGCAGCCACGCAGCTGCCAGCTACAGCCCGACTACGACCGCGGAAAATATCCGGATTTCAGTTCCGCCGTCGAAACGGAAGAGGCCGCCCGCTGGAACGCACACTGCTTCTTCTCAATGGAGCTGCGCCCAACCTATGTGGCAATCCGCTTCCGGAAAACCGCCACAGAACTGCTCTACGGACCGCTGAAGGAGGATTGCCTTCGCTTCATGCGGCAGATGCTCCTCCCCTTCCGCCCGACGGAAATCCTGCTCTGCTCCCACACCCTGCTGGAGAATTTGCCGGATAATGCGGACTTCGCACAAATCCGCAGTCATCTGGAGGAACACTTTACCGGCTACACCTCCTTGGAGGAAATAGGCTCATGGAGCGAAGGATACGTTTACGGAGCAGCGGAATAGAGGTGCAAACATCTATTCCGATGAATTCCAAGCAGTAATAAGCGCAGATGCACTTTTAAAAAAATAAAAACCACCCCTATACTCAGCGGAATCTCATTTTTTTTGCCACTTTCCGCAGAGTATACGCATTTTTTTGCTACTTTTGCATCCACAAAAAAACAAGAATCATGCTCATTGGAAGAGAAAAGGAACAACAGCGCCTGATACAGGCCGCACATGAGGAGGAATCCATGTTCATAGCCCTTTACGGCCGTCGACGTGTAGGCAAAACCTACCTGATACGCGAAACATTCGGAGAAGGGTTCACCTTCTACCATACCGGTCTTGCCAACTCCACGATGAAAAAGCAGTTGGCCGCATGGCGGTTGTCCCTGCGTGAATACGGCCTGCGGAAAGCACCTCTTCCACACACATGGCTTGACGCATTCGATGCTCTCAAGGAAATCATCCGTCAATCAGAAGAGGCAAAAAAAATCATCTTCATCGATGAACTCCCATGGCTGGACACCCAGCGGTCAGGCTTTGTCCCAGCCCTCGAAAATTTCTGGAACGGATGGGCCTCGGCACGCAAAGATATCGTACTCATTGTTTGTGGCAGCGCCACATCGTGGATTATCCGGAAAATCCTCAAAAATCATGGAGGACTGCACAACCGTGTCAGCATCAAAATACACCTCCAGCCCTTCACGCTACACGAATGCGAAGCATACGCCTCCCACCGCAAACTCGGAATGAACCGCCGGCAACTCATGGAATGCTACATGATCATGGGCGGCATTCCCTTCTACTGGTCAAAACTCGAACGAGGGTTAAGCCTCTCCCAGAACATCGACAACCTATTCTTCAACCCTGACGGCGAACTCCATGATGAATATGATGAACTTTATGCTTCCCTTTTCAAAAATCCGGAACCATACATAACAATTGTACGTACCCTCGGCACCAAACGCATCGGAATGACACGGGAGGAACTCCTTGCCGAGGCCGGCATCCGGGACAACGGACGTGTATCGGAAACACTCCAAGATCTTGAAGCATGCGGATTTATCCGTAAATATGCCAACTTCAGGCTAAAGACCAAGAATGCCATCTTCCAGCTTATAGATTCATACACACTCTTCCACCACCGGTTTATTCATCTGAATACAGGCGGTGACGAACACTTTTGGTCCCGCCAGACCGGATCTCCGCTCTATTACAACTGGTGCGGCCTCGCCTTTGAACGGGTATGTCTGCTTCATATACAGCAAATAAAAAAAGCACTTGGCATTTACGGCACCATCAGCCGTGTTTGCGCGTGGAACCTGCCTGCCACACCTGACAGGCATGGGGCGCAGATTGACCTCCTGATTGACCGTGATGACCAGGTCATTGATATCTGTGAAATGAAATACACCCAACAGCCATACGAAATCACATTGGAGGAAGAGCAGAAAATCCAGAACCGCCGTTTACGATTCATGGCCGCCATCGGCACAAACAAAGCCATACATTTGATTCTTGTTTCGGCCAGCGGTGTCAAAAGGAACGCCTATTCCGATGAATTCCAAGCTATAATAAGTGCAGATGCACTTTTTGAAAAATAAAATACACCTCTATACTCAGCGGAATCTCATTTATTTTGCCACTTTCCGCAGAGTATAGAACGTTTTTTTCCCTTCAACAACCGACAAAAACAGGCTGTCCGAAGGCAGCCTGTTTAATTTGTAGAGACGGTGCTGCACCATCTCTACAAAACATCGTCATTACCGGACAACGTTCATCTTTCGGACAATCCGTTGCCCTTTGCAGCGTCACGCGGTTCGCACCAGCCGTGGCGGCGACAATTTCGCGATGCAGCAGCTGGCCGTTCACACCCATTATCGTCAGAGCAACCTCCGCATCCTCCGGGATGACGAACGGGATAACCGTTGTCGCATTGGCTGGGTTAGGCTCGTTCTGCCCGACGCTCCAGTCTGCAGCGGTGTGGCTGGCGATGCCCGTTGTGTTCCGTTTGCAGGCGAACTTCGCCGTCAGCGTGTCGTTTGCAGTATTGATATCGTTGGCGTATGTGTCCGCGTAGGCCTTCAGGTAGTAGCTGCCGTCGTAGTTCGGCACCGTGTAGGTAAGGCTGAAAGCATACTCCAACGTGTCGTTCGTGTTGATGAAGTTGATGTACTCCGAAACGGTCTCCAGCTGCGTCATGGCACTGTCCAGAACATCCACATGCAGCATGACATTCTGAACCTCCCCGCTGTCGGTCGCAGGCTGCGCGATGGAGAGCACCTGCAGATCGACGGTGTCCGGAACGGCGATGACGCCCACCACGCTCCTTCTGTCGTTGTTAGCATCCCCGTCGCAAGGAATGTTGGCCGACAACTCCAGGAAGTAGTACGGCTGCTCCTTCGTGCCGAAAGGCACAACGTATGGCACGCTCATTGCGTGGATGATGCTGTCGCCAGCCTCCAGGTGGCGGATTACGGTGTCCGTAACGACCGTTTCGCCGTCAAGCTCCATGGTGACGGTGAAACGCTCAACCGCCATGTTGCAGTTGTTGCGCAAAAGTGCGCTCACATAAACCGTGTCGCCGCCCAGATGCTGTGTCTGCGCGTCAATGCCGACGATGCTGTCAAGGGCGATGTCCTGCCGGATGAGGATGGTGGAGTCGCTGGCAGTGTCGTTCTGCGCATTGTCGTCCTGCGACTGCATGGACACATTGATGTAATAGTTCCCGTTGCTGCGCAGGTCCATGCTGCCCAGTGGCGCAGGTCCATGCTGCCCAGTGTGATGGTGTCGCTCTCATAGCCAACCAGGCTTTTGCTGTAGACGCAGGTGAAGCCCTGGTTCGAGGCGCCCGTCACGGTGGCGCGGATGGTGTCGCTACTGTACTTCACAGGCATCGCTGTGATGTTGCTGACAACCACCTTCAAAGGCACCGCGTCGTTCTCGCAGGCGGTGAAGGCGGTGAAATCCACCGGCAGAAGGGTGAGCGCGGCGTCCGCGTCAGCGCTTATGCGGACTCGGTCGATGTACTGGTTGGCGCCGCCGAAGCTGATGGCCTGGAAGACGATGCTCAAGCAGGGCTCATTGGCGAAACGGCTCAGGTCGATGTCGTACTGCTTCCAGCCTGTAGTGGTGTCGGTCGGGGTAGCTGGCACCGCCGTCAGTGGTGGCGAACACGTAGAGGATGTCACGGGTGCCGCTGTTCACACCGTGCGCGTACCAGAAGCTCAGCATCGGGTTCACACAGCCTTGGATGTCAACCGCGTTGAACACCGCGCTCGCGCTCGCACCTGGGTTGCCAGCACCGGCAAACTCCAGGCGGCCCGTGCCGTAGGACGACGGCATGGAGTTGTCGTGAACAACCGACCAGACAACGGTTCCGGCGTTCCGGACATTGATCAGTTCAGCCGGCACAGTGGAGAAATTGACATCGTAGGGAGGCCTTATCCAGTTCACCGTGTAGTCAGTGGAGAGGGTGTCGTTGGTATTGGTGTTGGCCAGCTTGGCGGTCATGCCGATATCGCCGCATGCGAGCTCGGTGACTTCGGTCTGCTTTTTGCCGCAGATGGTATAGATGTGGGAGAACTTTTC
>CACYHG010000071.1 GCA_902774175.1 uncultured Bacteroidota bacterium | reverse complement strand
TTCTACGAAGGCCTATAAATCGGTGGGCAGCTTCATCGCCATCGGTCAGGTCTTTCCTTCTGCCTGGGATTGGTTCCGTTTCGTCAACATCCTGGCCCTGCTGTCCATTATGCTGGGCGTGATGAACCTGCTGCCCATCCCTGGTCTGGATGGAGGCCATATCCTCTTTGTCCTGTATGAGATGATTTCCGGCCGCAAGCCAAGTGACAAGTTCCTATATGTAGCGCAAATCATCGGCATGGTCCTTCTGCTGGCGTTGATGGTGCTGGCTTTCGGCAACGACATAGGCCGGCTGATCCGTTAATTTGAACCATCCTGTTCGATACCTTATATATTATATAATATGAACCTTCGAAATCTTTACCAGAACATTCTTCGCCCCGCCGCCTGTGTTTCCGCTCTTCTGCTGATGATTCTGCTGACGAGTGCCTGCGGCAACCGCCGCAAAGCCTTGCTGCCCAATGTCAGCGGCAAAGCCGGCGAGGTGATCGTCGTAATGGACAAGGCCTATTGGAACGGTCCGTTCGGACAACTTCTGCGCGACTCGCTCGCGGCCGACTGTCCTTTCCTTCCCCAGAAAGAACCCCTGTACAACCTGGCCGATGTACCCCCTGCCTCTTTTTCCAAACTTTTCCAACTCCATCGCAACCTTATCCTTTGCGATGTCTCCCCGAAGGTGGAAAAGGCGGATATCCATTTCGGCAATGATGTCTGGGCGACGCCCCAGTGTGTGGTGCGTATCAATGCACCCGATGAGGAAACGGCCATCCAGCTGTGCCGGGAGAATATGACGCATATCATCAATTACATCGAAATGGCCGAGCGCAAACGCGTCATTGACAATACCCGCAAATACCAGGAGTCGGCTTTGCGCCCGCCGGTCAAAGCGGTTTTTGA
Source organism: uncultured Bacteroidota bacterium (assembly GCA_902774175.1). Taxonomy (GTDB): domain Bacteria; phylum Bacteroidota; class Bacteroidia; order Bacteroidales; family WCHB1-69; genus UBA1195. The sequence goes on along the minus strand of CACYHG010000071.1, from coordinate 7,349 downwards.
CGGAAGCCCCTATTTCCCCTCCGGCTATGTGCTGAAAAAAATCAACGACCGCTTTGCCTGGATTGCCTATGAAAATCACCGGCACGTGCTCTATGATGCGCAAAGTACCAACGGCACCTATGTGAACGGTGAGCCGGTCTTCATCAAGGGGGCTAACTGGACCCCGCTGGACGGACTGCACTCCCGCGATGCGGAGCTGCTGGATTCGACCATCGCGTTGGCGGTCGATCTGAACTGCAACATGCTGCGCTGCTGGGGCGGAAATGTGTATGAGGACCACCGCTTTTTTGACCTCTGCGACGAGAACGGCATCATGGTATGGCAGGATTTCGGCATGGCCTGCGCCTCCCCTTCGCAACGGCAGTTCTTCATCGACCTGATGGAGGAGGAGGCGATATCGGTGGTCCGCAAGCTGCGCAGCCACCCCTCGCTCGCCCTCTGGAGCGGCAACAACGAAAACGACCAGACCTACATCTTCCGCTGGCCGCCGCAATACAAGCTGGACCCCAACGACGACTACATATCGCGTGTGCTGCTCAAAAAGGTGATTTACGAGTTCGACCCGCTCCGCCCCTACCTGCCCAGCTCACCATATTACACTCCGGCAGTGTTCGCCCTTGGCGACTGGAGCAAACTGCCTGAAAACCACATCTGGGGACCGCGCGGCTACTACAAGGAGCCCTTCTATAAGGATGCGAAATGCCTGTTTGCCAGCGAAATGGGATACCACGGATGCCCGAACCTCTCCAGCCTCAAGCTCATGATGGAGCCGGCAAACGTCTATCCATGGGAGGATCGTGCCACACACCGCTGGAACCGCGACTGGCTTACCAAGGCGACCCGCCGCTATGAGGCGTGGGGCTACATACCGAAACGCAACGACCTGATGATTAACCAGGTGAACCTGCTGTTCGGCTACGTCCCAGACACGCTGGAAGATTTTGTCTTAGGTTCGCAGCTTGTGCAGGCCGAGGCGATGAAATATTTTGTGGAAAAATGGCGCGGAGGCAAGTTTGTGGAGAAGAACGGCCTCATCTGGTGGAACGTCAAGGACGGGTGGCCCATCATCTCCGATGCAGTGGTGGACTACTATTTCGGCAAGAAACTGGCCTATTACTTTATCCGCAACGTGCAGCGGGATGTCTGCGCCATGATGCTGGACGAGGACAGCACGGGCCTCTATCCGTTGGTCATAATCAACGACACGCGGGAGGAGGCCTCCGGAAAGGTCACAATCACCGACATTGAGAGCGGCAAAAAGGTCTGGTCAGGAAAATACAGGACTGAGGCCAATGGCCGCACCCTGCTCACGCACATCGGGAAAAAGGCGGACAAGGGAATGTACCTGATAGAATACTCCGTCGGGGAGGACAATTTCAAAAACCACTACCTCTACGGCGAAAAGCCCTTCGACCTGCGGAAGGTCACCGGCTGGTTGGAAAGCATCGGGATTTACAATGAGGCGGAATGCTTAGGATCCTCACAGGGCCGATAAGGCCGGAGCGGTCCAACGGCAGATCTGGCGTGAAATATGGATAGGTTGTACGGGTGGTCCCCGTGGCGGCATCTGGCTTCGAGTCACCGGTAAGGCGGTTTGCCCAAGTATTGGTGACACGGATTTCAAGAGTGTTGGTTCCCTCACGGAGCCTGCCGGACAACAGCAGCCGGTAAGGTGCCTTCCAGCAGCAGCCGATATCCTCACCGTTGAGAAATACCCGCGCCAGATGGCATACATCACCCAAATCCAGGCAGAGCAGGCTGTCACCCGCCCCATCGTCATGCCACTTGAACGTCATGTTGTAACTGACCGTACCGGAAAAAAAGCGTATGGCAGGCTCATCCGAACAGTTGAGCGGGAAAAGTGTGTCAGTCTCAAGAGAATCGGGTGCGCCGACTCCTTTCTGGAAAAGAATCCGCCACCTGCCGCCAGTCAAGTCCTGCAGCGTCCGGCAAACATCCTGCGGAACAGAGAGCGAATCGGTTTCAGACTTTTCACCGAACCAAACGAACAGCGCGTCATCCGGCACGAAACGGAGACGCACCAATGTGCGTCCCTCCCTAATCACATAGGAGGCCTCCTCCATCCCACCTGTTTCAGCATGGAGGAGCAACGGCCTTTTTCCAGTAACGCGGAATGACACCGTCACCTCGCGGGCCTGCGGGAACGTGTTGGTGACCCAGTAAAGCTCACCATCCGCCAGATGCCTGTGAACAAAGCGGAGACCATCCGTTGAATCCGTCCTGAAAACAACATCCTGGACACAGCCGCGCCGGTGCAGGGCCGCATCCAACATCTCCGGAGGAACCACATTGGCCCTTCCGGAATGCCACACGGCGCGGACAAGGCTGTCGAATTCTTGCGGATTATATTTAAGGTTCACGCATCCGGCTGGCGGATTGGCCGCCAAAAGCAGACCCGCATCGGCAAAGAGAGCAAGCCGCCGCAACACCGGCATGGAGACAAACCGCACCGAACTATCTACAAGCAACGCCCTGTAACACATCCCCGAAGCGGTGACCAGACCGCTGTCGGCAGGCTCCAACAGCTCCAGCAGCATGCTCTTGTTCACAAAATCGAACGCATAGCCTTCCGGCACAGCCGCACGCTCATTTTGGAAACGGGCCGTGAGGTTGTTGGTCTCACCGTAATACACGGCAATGTCCGCCACAAACCTTCCCAGAGAAAGCAGGGCGCAGCTGCGGGAGAGATAACCTGTCCAGAGGCCCGCATCGCCAGCCCAGGTCTCATGCCGGTCAAACCACTGTCCGAAACGTCCGAGCGAAAGGCCGGGCACAATGCTGTCCGACGGCTGGTGTGGCGAACAGTGGATCACAAAACGGTTCAGGCCGCATGCCATGGCGGCATCCGCATGTGGTTTGAGGTTGCCGGGATGGAAGGACCACGCCCGCAGCCTGCCGTCCGGATATCTGCCAAGCCCGTCCGTGGTGAAGGATTCGGCCGCACACACATTCTGCCCGCAAATATGCGCCACAGAAGCGGATTCCCGTATATCGGCCTCATACAGCGGATCGATTCCATATGCGTCTGTCACCCAGAAAGCCGACATCGGCACCTCCGCGTAACGCTTCACATCCATGCCGTCCGCAACGAAATGCCTTCCGCCCTCATGGGACTCGGTGTAACGCCCCATCCCGTAACGCGCAAGCAGCGTATCAACCGCATCATAATGATATTCAACCATCATCTCCCCGATTGTCTGACGCCAGTCCTGCAGGAAGCGGTCGGTCTCCCCTGCACTCTCCACCACCTGCCCGAAAAGTGCGGGCATCCATGGCATCATGCTGTAGCCACGGCGCCGTTCAAACTCCTGCGGCATGGCGTCCGTCCATGTCTGGCAGCCCGCCTCGTAACTGTCGATCATCAGATTTGAGACCACCTTGCCCATGGCTCCGCCTCCGGCCTCGTCCAGCAGGCCGAAATAGTTTTGGTAATAGTGCGCGACAGCCTGCGGATTCATCTTATCAACCTCAAGGCCTGTCGCCTCCGGCGATGCCGGACCGTTGCGCCGTCCGCGCAGCGTGTAACCGACACGGTAAATGCGCCAGCGTCCGGGCGGGACATTCCAGCGCAGCACGCCGTTCCTGTAATTGGAGGTGATATCCAACACATCCCGTAACGGCACCGCATCCGAGCCTGTGGGTGTGGGGAAGCCGTCCCGCAACGGAGCGTCAGTGAAGAAGCCCGCCTTCTCAGTATCCATGTTCACACGCGAAAAGGGATAAAGACGCAGCTCGTTATGTGTCAGTGGCTGCCCCTCCTGACAGGAGAGAACCCTGAAGAACCGTGCCTTTGTCTCCGGGACGGAAAAGGTGAGGAACGGAATGTGTGTGTTCGGCGAATATTCCACAAGGGTATGGAAATGCACTCCGTCATCGCTGTACTCCCAGCGGCGCATGCGCCGGTTCGCCCAATCATCGTCAAACCCCTGCATGATGGCCTTTACAGTCTGCCGTTCAGGAAACTCAAAGAGGATCCACGCCCTCCCCGTGCTGTCCGGCTGCACCGTGCAGCGGCTCATCATGTCACCGTCGTGCAGGGCATGCAGATCAGAGCCGTCGCTGGCCGTAATACGCACACCAAGCTCCTCCATCGGACGGTCCGCATCAGGAACCTTCACCGCAATCACATACAAGTCCCTGTAAAACCTATACTGCTCCGGAATATGCCGGTTCAGCACATGGTTGAGGTATTTTCCGGCCACGCTGTCAGGTTCCGGCAACGCACCTTTGAAACGTCTGCCGCCCTCCACATCTATCGTTTTCCAGTTCAGCGTCTTCATAGACTCCTCCTCCGGAACCCACGGCCCGCCGGTCGCGCTCCAGCCCGGCGACGAGGCCACACCGACCTCCATCCCAAGGGAATCGGCAAGATGCAACGCAAGCCTGAAGGCCTCATTCCAGACAGGGGTCATGAAGGCAACCCTCTCCGGCACCACCTGCGGGGTCTCCAGACCGGCATCGAACAGGTGGAAACCGGCTATGCCCGCCGAATGCATCCAAAGAAGGTCCTTGCGGATTCCCTCCGGCGAGATGTTACCGTTCATCCAGTGCCACCACACCCTCGGAGAGGCCGATTTGGGCGGATTCGCAAAAGCCTCCCGCAGCTCCGATTGCGCCGGAAGCTGGAATGCAGGCAGCACGACACACAAAAAACAGATCCAAACCCTGCAAAGCCTTTTCATAGGCATAAATAATTAATGTAATGTACCGAAAAGGTAGCGTTCGGCATTGTTGTAACAGATGTCACGCACCAGACCGCCGACCCATTCGATATCGGAGGGAATGATGCCCCTCTCCATTTCCTCCCCCAGCTTGCCGCAGAGGATGCGGCGGAAATATTCGTGGCGCGCATAGCTCACAAAGGAGCGCGAATCGGTCAGCATGCCGATGAATCGGCCAAGGACACCCGTCTGTGAAAGCACCTCCAGATGGCGGATCATGCCGTCGCGGTGGTCGTTGAACCACCATGCTGCGCCAAACTGCAGATGAGACGGCACAGGACCATGCTGAAAATTGCCGATAAGCGAACCCAACATCTCCCACTGGTTGGGATTGATCGCATATAGAATGCACTTTGGCAGCCGCCCCTCCGAATCCAGCCAGCTGAAAAGCCGGTTAAGCGCTACAGCCGCATGGTACTCCCCTATGCTGTCGAAACCGCTGTCGGCCCCAACCTCACGGTACATGCGGATATTATTGTTCCGCATACAGCCGAAATGGATCTGCGCCGTCCATCCGGCCTCCGCGTCCGCCGCAAGCCCCTCATACAGCCATGCTGTCTGGAACTTCCGGATTTCAACAGGGTCAAGAGATTTCATACTGCGTATTTTCTCGAAGATACGGCAAAGCTCCTCCCCGGAGTAGGGTTCGGCGACAATTTCAGTCACACCGTAATCGGAGAGCAGACAGCCATGCTCCTTGAAGTGGCGGCGGCGTATCTCAAGAGCCTCCAGGAAGTCTTCCCAATAATCTATCTCCATCCCAGCCGCTTCGGAGAGCCGGTTCACCCAGCGGTTCCAGGAGTGAGGCTCCCACACCTTGGCGGCCATATCACTCCGCCAGGTCGGCAACACCTTCACACCGAAGCCGGAAGCGGCGATATTCCGGTGATATTCCAAACTGTCAACGGGGTCGTCCGTGGTGCAGACCACCCGCACATTGGAACGCTCCATCAGCTGACGGGCCGAAAAACCGGGCTGTGCCAGCTGCGCATTGCATTTCTCCCAGATGGCCGGGGCCGATTTGGAGCAAAAGCGGTCATAAATGCCGAAATAGCGGGCGAGCTCCAATTGCGTCCAATCGAAAAGCGGACTGCGCAGCAGGTAGTCCATTGTCTCCGCATATTTCAGGAACTTGTCATAGTCGGGGGCGTCGCCGGTGCAATACCTCTCCGCCACCCCGTTTGCGCGCATCTGCCGCCACTTGTAGTGGTCGCCGCCCAGCCAGAGCTGCGTCATGTTGTCCCAACGGCGGTCTTCCGAAATCTCCTTCGGGGAGAGATGGCAATGGTAGTCAATAACCGGCATCTGTTCCGCATATTCGTGGTACAGGCGGCGGGCCGTCTCCGTCACCAGCAGGTAATCTTCATGGATAAAAGGTTTCATGGCATATGATTTTTTTCATTAACTATTCCGCATCCGTTATTGGTTTGTAGGAAGGCACCAGCGCCTTCATGATAATCCACGCCACCAGATAGGCGACGGAGCAGCAGATGAAGGCGATCTCGTATCCGGCACTCTTCCCCACGTATCCGAGAAAATGCATCTGGACCTGATCGGCGTAGGTGAAGAGGTTGCCGGCCCCCTTCTGGATGAAGAAGCTGCCAATGCCGCCCGCCATGCCGCCGATACCGGTCACCGTGGCGATCCAGCTTTTCGGGAACATGTCGCCGGTGGTGGAGAAGATGTTCGCGCTCCAGCTCTGGTGCGCCGCACAACCGATACCGATAAGCACAACCGGCCACCATGGGGAATACTGCCCCAACGGCTGCGCCAGAAGAACGCACAGCGGGAAAAAGGCGAACATCAGCATGGCCCGCATCCGCGAGCGGTACGGGTCCCAGCCGGTCCGACGGATGATCCAGGTGGGCAGCTTGCCGCCGACCAGCGAAAGCATCACAATGGCATACAGTGTGAAGATGAGCATCATCCCCATCGGATCGGAGGTGTTGATGTCGAACTGCGCCTTCAGGTAGCTTGGGGTCCAGAAGAGGAAGAACCACCATACGCCGTCCGTCAGCCCCTTGCCCACAATCAGGCTCCACGTCTGGCGGTAGCGGAAGCATCTCCACAAGGAGACCTTAGCCGGTGCAGGCTCAACCGCCCTTTCAGCCGGAGCCTCCGCCGTGCTGTCAGATTCGATATATTCAAGTTCGGCCCTGTTCACAAACCGGGAGCGGTGCGGCCCGTCGTACAGGAAGAGCCATATCCCCGCCCAAAGGAAACCAAGCGCACCGATGATCACGAATGCCCACTCCCATCCGAAATGCTTGGCAAGCGGCGGAATTGTAAGCGGTGCTATCAGTGCGCCGATTGAGGCGCCGGAATTGAACACCGAGGTTGCAAAGGCGCGGTCCTTTTTCGGGAAGTACTCCGCCGTCACCTTGATGGCAGCCGGAAAGTTGCCCGCCTCACCGAAGGCAAGCAGGCATCGCGCCGCCAGAAATGCCCACATCGAGACGGTGGAGACCAGCACGGCCGCATCGCCTGTGGCCTGCAGCATCGCAGTGGCGGAGCCGAACCCTGTAAGAACGCCCGTCAGCCTGCCGCACAATGCGTGCGCACATGCGCCCGCGCTCCACACCACAATCGCCCACATGTAGCCCTTTC
>CACYHG010000070.1 GCA_902774175.1 uncultured Bacteroidota bacterium | reverse complement strand
CGGACAGCGCATTTGCCAGCCTGATCACATGCGGTCCGGGCAACGACTTCTACACCACCTTCGGGCACACAGCCCTGCGCATCTGCGATCCGGCCCAACAGGCGGATGTTGTCTTCAACTATGGGACATTCAATTTCAACACACCGCATTTTTACCTGAAATTCGCGCGAGGCATACTTCAATACAGGCTTTCGGCAAGCAGTTTTGAATCCTTCATGGCGGAATATAAGGCGGATGGCCGCTCCGTCATCGAACAGCGGTTGCTGCTGACACACGAGGAGCTTGAAAAGCTGTTCAATGCGCTCTGCGTGAACTTCCTGCCCAAAAATCGCTATTACGCCTACGACTTTTTCATCGACAACTGCGCCACACGAGTGCGCGACCAGATTGAATCGGCACTCGTCGGACGCCATTTCTACCGTTCGGAATGCGGCGATGACAACCTATCCTTCCGCCAACTCCTCCACCCTCCAATGGAACAAAAGCTGGAATGGTGGAAATTCGGCATAGACCTGGTGCTTGGCGCACGCTGTGACCGGAAGGCCACCACATTACAATACATGTTCCTACCTGAACATCTGATGGTGCAGAGCGACACCGGCCGTTTTGAAGGCACGATGCAGCCGCTTGCCGAACCGGCGCACCAACTGCTTCCGGAACGGCGCGAAGAGCTAAGTGACAGTTTTCCGCCCGACATTGTCCTTTGGGCGGTATTACTTATATACGGAATATTGTCACTGTCGGAATTGTTGAAGAAACGCACCACATGTATCGGCAAGGTGGCCGACACGCTGCTCTACACAGCCACGTCGCTGCTCTCCCTGCTGATTGTCTTCCTGTGGTTTTTCACGGCACACTACTGCACAAAATGGAACCTGAACCTGCTTTGGGCGAATCCGCTCTTTATCTTTATGCTGTTCAGGAGGAAACGTTCGGGGATTGCCATTCCGCTCATCCTGTACATCTGCTGCGGTATAAGCTTGTTTATTTTGCTTTTCCAGTGGCCGCAGGCGATTCCGACAGCCGCACTGCCGCTGATGTTTACGCTGATGCTGCGCCTTTATGTATCTGGAATAAGGAACCGCCGCGTCAGTTGAACACCCGGAGGGTGAACTCATCCGGCATGAATGTCTGGTACATGCGCAACGGAGTCTCAGCAGGACCGGAAAGCGGCATGCCATCTAGAATGTTGAACATGGAGCCGCAAAGGCTGTCATACAGATAGGCTGAATTCACAACCTCCACACGCCCGCCCTTATCCCAGTTGTGCGGACAGGCGCGGTCATAAGCCAGGAATGTGCCCATGTCGAAGCGGTAGACCACAATGCCGTTCACACCTCCCGTAAAATACTCATAACCGCCCACATTCACCAGACCGGTGGAGGGTATTGAGACCGTGAAATTGATTTTACGGTAGGGAATATTGTCGTCCGGGGTCTTGCAGCCGGCCAGACATACAACAGACATTATTACTAATGATAATATTTTTTTAGCCATTGTTCTTCGCAACGAGTTTGCCCCAACTGTCCTTCAATGTGGCGGTACGGTTAAAGACAAGATGCTCCGGTGTGCTCTCCTTGTCCACACAGAAATAGCCGATGCGCTGGAACTGGAAATGGTTCAGCGGCTTCGCGTCAGCCAAGAAAGGCTCCACATAACAGTTGGTGAGCCGCTCCAACGAATGCGGGTTCAACATCTGGCGCATCGCCTCCACAGGCGTGCACTGCCGCTCCTCCAGGATTCGCGCCAGACCGTCGCGGGGGTTCTCCTCCAGCCACAGGCGGTCGTACAGCCGGACTTCAGCCTGCTGGCAATGGCCGCAACTCAACCAGTGGATTGTCCCCTTCACCTTACGGTCGGCACCTGGCAGACCGCTGCGGGTTTCAGGATCATATTCGGCAAAAACCTCAACAACCTTTCCATTCTCATCCTTGCGGCATCCTGTGCAGCGGACAATATAGGCCCCCTTCAAACGCACCTCCTGACCCGGAGTCATCCTGAAATACTTTTTGGGCGCATCCTCCATAAAATCATCCTCTTCAATCCAAAGGTCACGACTGAAGATTATATCATGTGTGCCGGCGGAAAGATCCTCCGGATTGTTGGTCACCTGCAACACCTCCGTTTTTCCTTCAGGATAATTGGTAAGCGTAAGCTTTACCGGATGAAGCACTGCGGAGACGCGGGTCGCCGTGGCGTTCAAATCCTCACGGACAGCACTCTCAAGCAAGGCGAAATCATTCAGGGCATCGTATGTGGTGTAACCGATCTTGTCAACAAAATTCCGGATGGAAGCAGGTGTATACCCCCTGCGGCGGAAACCGCAGAGCGTGGGCATCCGCGGATCGTCCCACCCGCTGACAATACCCTCATTGACCAACAGGAGCAGATTACGTTTGCTTAAGAGCGTATAGTTAAGGTTCAGCTTGTTGAACTCCGTCTGGCGGGGACGATGGTCATCCAGGTCCCTGCCCTCCTTAAGCAAATCGATGAAATAGTCGTACAACGGCCGGTGCACCACAAACTCCAGCGTGCAGAGAGAATGGGTCACCCCCTCGAAATAGTCGCTCTGCCCGTGTGCAAAGTCATACATCGGATAGGCATACCAACGGTTCCCCGTACGGTGATGGGGAGTTTTGACCACACGGTAGATGATGGGGTCGCGGAAGTGCATGTTGGGGTTTGCCATGTCGATTTTGGCCCGCAGGACCATCTTACCCTCATCAATTTCCCCACTGTTCATTTTCTCAAACAGGGCAAGTGACTCCTCCACCGGACGGTTGCGGAACGGACTCTCCACGCCGGCTTGGGTCGGAGTGCCCTTTTGAGCGGCAATCACCTCCGAAGGCTGCTCATCCACATAGGCATGACCTTCACGGATCAGACGGATGGCAAAATCCCACAACTGCTGGAAATAATCGGAGGCGTAGTACTCGTGCGCCCACTGGAAGCCGAGCCAGCGGATATCCTCCTTTATGGCGTCCACATATTCCATGTCCTCCTTGGTGGGATTGGTGTCGTCAAAACGCAGGTTGCATACTCCGTTGTATTTTTCAGCCAATCCGAAATCCAGACAAATCGCCTTGGCATGTCCGATGTGCAGATATCCGTTAGGCTCCGGCGGGAAGCGTGTCTGCACCCGTCCGTCATTCTTGCCCTCGGCCAAATCGGCGACCAGTTTCTGTTCAATGAAATTCAAGGATTTTGTCTCCATCTGCATATGTTTTTTCTGTTGATAATATTAATGGTAAAGGTTATTGGTTTTTATAAACTGCCAGACGCTTGGCGGAACCATACCGGAGGCATTCCTCCCTTGGGCGACCGCTTCGCGCACGGCTGTGGATGAAAAAGGAAAAACAGGGGCGTCAAGGCAGGTGGCCGACGCTTCCGGGCAAATCCGGCGCAACATCTCCACACCTTTGACCATGCTGTATCCTTCACGTGGATATACGACCAGATTATGATGCATGACAATCTCCGCCGCCTCACGCCAACGTGGGAAAGCGGCCAGACTGTCCGCCCCCATCACGAGCGAAAAACGGTGCCGGGGCTCCGTGGCCCTCAATCTCCGCAAAGTAAGATATGTATATGATGGACGTTCCATTTCAAACTCCATGGTGCACAAATGAAGGTATGGGACCGTCCCAACCCACTGGCGAACCATTGAAAGACGCAGCTCTTCAGTTTCCTGAGGCTGTTTCTCCTTGAAAGGGTTCTGCGGCGAAAGCACAATCCAGACCTCATCATATCCGGCTTTCCGGTGCAGATATTCGGCGATGGCGGCGTGACCGCAGTGCGGTGGGTTAAAGGAGCCGAAATAGAGCGCGACCTCCATCAGAGCACCTCTGCCACAACAAATGTACTTCCTCCCACAAAGACCAGATCCCTGCTCTCGGAATCGGCGACAGCCGAACGATAGGCATTCTTCACGGAAGGATAAACCTTCCCATTCAATCCGTATTCTGCAGCCTTTGCCTGAAGTTCATCGGCCGGCAGCGCTCTCGGAATGCGGGCACGGGTGAAATAATATTCAGCATCCTTCGGAAGCAGCGGAAGTATCCTGTCAAGATCCTTATCCGCAACGACACCGAACACAAAACGCAGTTTCTTGTACGACATGGTTTTCAGCTGTTCAACCACATACCGGATGCCGGCCTCGTTGTGACCAGTGTCCACAATGCAGCGCGGACGGACACGCAACTGCTGCCAACGTCCCTGCAGGCCTGTACGTTCCGTCTTGGAAATACCATGCTTGAAAGTGTATATCGGCATCACCACATCGGCGAAAAGCTGCTCGTAAACCGCCGCAACCGTGGGGAAATTCTTAAGCTGGTAATTACCGCACAAATATGAAATCACATGTCCCATGAACACCTTGCCGTTCTTGAGAATATTGAAAATCATGCAAGGTTTGCGCCGGATGTTGGTCTGGACGGCATTCTCCGTACTGTAGACCTGGTCGGCAAAGATGATGGGCGCATTCTTCTCCTTGGCCACAGCCTCAAAGACAGGTGCGGTCTCCGGATCAGTTTCGCCAATAACAACAGGAACCCCCTCCTTGATGATACCCGCCTTTTCACGGGCGATTTCCGGAAGAGTGTTGCCCAAGAACTGCATGTGGTCATAGCTCACATTGGTTATGACCGACACAATCGGCCGCACGACATTGGTGGAATCCAGCCGTCCGCCCATACCCGCCTCCACCACGGCGATATCCACTTTCTTCTTCTCGAAATAATGCATCGCCATGGCGAATGTCATTTCAAAGAAAGAGGGTTTGAGCTTATCAAAACGATCCTTGTAAGTTTCTACAAAGTGAGTTACATAATAAGGGGAAATGGGTTTGCCGTTGATGCGGATCCTTTCCTGAAAATTTTTCAGATGCGGGGAGGTGTACAGTCCGACTCTGAATCCGGCCTCCTGAAGAATGGAAGCCAGAATGTGGGATACAGAACCCTTTCCGTTGGTACCGGCAACATGCACCACCTGAAACGAATGTTGCGGGTTGCCCATCTCCTCCATCATTGCGATGGTGGTGGACAAGTCAGCCTTGTAGGCGGCCGCACCAACACGTTGGTACATGGGAAGGCTGTTGTACAAATACGCCATACAATCTTTATACTTCATCGCTTAATGTTTATTAGTACGTATTATTTTTATTATTCACTTTGATGTAGGGTCAGCGGACAACAAAACGGTAGCGGATTGTTCCCTTCTCCTCGGAAACCGCATCCTCCTTGGCCTTGAACTTCGACATTTTGGCGGCACGTTCGCACTCCGCCCATAAAGCTGCATCGTTAATGGTGGTGCCGCGGGCACCAGCCTTGGCATAAACCACATTGCCGTCCTTGTCCGCCCTGAACTCAACAATAACCCATCCACTAATGTTTTCACCACCTTTCGGGTAAGCCTTGAATACAACCGGACGGCCGTCCAGCCAGAAATCGCCTGTTCCCTGACCACTGCCGCTGCCAACACCTCCGCCAGAACCGGAGCCGCTGCCCGGACCTTCACCGCTACCCTGGCCTGTACCGCTTCCGGAACCGGAACCAGTGCTTCCGCCCTTTTTCTTTTTGAACAGTGCATTTTCGTTCACGGTCGGTTGGGTTGCTGTCTGCTCAGGCTGTGTGGTTGTATTGGTTTTTGGCTGGTCCGCCGTCACCTTCGGAGTGGCTTCAGTACGCTGGGTGGAGACACGTGGGGCTGACGCCTGCGCACGAGGTGTCGGCTGCGACGAAGGGGCCGCATCAGAGGGCCTGTTTTCCGCAACAGAAGCGCCACCGCCGCCACCTCCACTCATATCCAGTTCGATGCCGTACTCCGGAGGGGGAGGCACCATGTGCTTCAACCCGCATGTCCGGAAGAAAATGAAAAGCAACAGGTAAATGCAGACAACCGCAATGCTGCCTGACATCCTGTTCCTACGTTCCTCCGGAGCGGTTTCGTTATAATCGCGGTATGACGCCATAGCTCAAGTTTTAAGGTTTCGCCTGCGTGGCCAGGATGGCCTTGCACTTTTTGCCGTACAAATCGTTTGCCTTGTTGACGGCGTCGATGACATAGACAATGTTCTGCACCGGAACGGACTGGTCGGCACGGATCACCACAGTGGCGTCATCATCAAGCAGGGAGAGGTTCTCCACCACAGCGGATTCCAACAAGGCCTCCTCCACCGACATCAGATCCTTACCCTGTTTGATGGCATATTCCTTGTTCTCGTCAATGTACACCTCAAAATTCTGCTTGGCCATAGTCTTGCTGCTGCTCTGAGGCAGAAGCAGCTTGATGGCGTTCGGGCTGACAAAGGTCGATGTGATCATGAAGAAGATCAGCAACAGAAAAACCAGGTCGGCCTGCGTGGAGAGGTTCATCTCCACCTTTGTCTTCGGTCTAACTTTTATGATGGACATGAGACAATGTTTTTAGTTTGCAGGTTCGTGCAGGAAATCCATGAACTCCATTGCGCGGGCTTCCAACATCACCACCACTTTGTCAATCCGGTTAATCAGCACATTGTGGCAGATGTAGCCGATAATGCCGACAACCAGACCGCTGGCTGTGGTTATAAGAGCCGTGTAGATACCGCTGGCCAAATCGGCGATTTCCAGATTGTTTCCGCTTGTTGACATGTCATGGAAGGCGACAATCATACCTGTGACCGTACCCAAGAAACCGAGCATCGGGGCGACAGAGGCAAGCGCGGCAACCACACCGACACCCTTTTCCAGACGGGCGACCTCAAGCTGGCCGACATTGCTGATTGCCTCGTTGATGTCCTGCAGCGGCTTGCCAAGACGGGAAAGGCCCTTGTCAACCATGCGGGCTAACGGACTCTGCGTGCTACGGCAGAGGCCCAGTGCGGAATCCAGCCGGTCGTTGTGCATGAAATCACGGATGTTGTTCATGAAATTGGTGTCGTCCTTGGCCGCATCCTTCAAAGCGAGGAAGCGTTCCACAAAAATATAGACAATAATGCCCAAGGAGATCAGCAACAGCAGGGTGATCCAGATTGTTCCCGGACTGAAGAGCAGTTTCATGATACTCAATTTTTCCTCGTGCGGCTCAACCATCAGGTCAGAAGCCTGTAACAGAATCAATGACAATGTATTCATCATAATAATTATTTTTTTGCAAAAATAAACTATAATGCCATTGGCAGGAAGGCTGTCCACCGTTATTTTTAAACCAAAAAAAGTGAACAGCGGGCAGCCCCCATGCCCCTATTTTTAAGGACGCACCTTGGCAAAAGTGCAGCCGAAGTCCGGCCAGTATGGCGCACCAAGCACATGGCTCAGAAAATCGACATAGGCATCGGTGAACGTGAAGGTCTGCTCATCGTAATAGGCGGCCTGCAACGGCTGGTTTCCGATGCTGCCCATGTCGATGGAGGACATGTTATACTCCTCCAATCCGTTCTGGGCAACAATGTGGTCAAGCACAGGCATCTTGCCGTACTCGCCGCGCAATATCAGATCCATCGCCTTGTCGGCCAATGCAGAAGTGAAACGGCGGTCGTAGTCGGAGCAGGCTCCCGCACGGGGATAATAGCCCGAAATCTGGGCGCGGGCCTCCACACCGAGCCGCTTGCTGATTTCCGAAGCAACCACGCCGCTCACACCGCCGAAGCGCTTGTGGCCGTACTCGTCGGTTTCGGAACTGGCGTAGACCATGCCCAATTCCTTGGTCTCGTCGTTCCACCAGCGCACGCCTTCGGAAACAGCGATGATCAGGTTCTTCTTTTCCGCATAGCGTTTTTTCACCTCCTCAAAGAAGCGTTCCTTGCGCTCCGCGGTCATCTCAAACTCCGGAACAAGCGCCATCTCAGCGCCGCCGAACGTGGCGGAACCGGTCAGCCAGCCAGCATCACGTCCCATAACCTCAAGCACCATTATGCGCTCGTGCGATTCGTTGGTGGAGCGCAGATGGCGGGTCAAATTGCTGATGCACAATGCACCGGAAGGGAATCCGGGGCAAAGTACCGCTTCGATTTCCTCACCGTTGTAGCTGTGCATGGTATGGGTGCGAAGGTCGTTGTCGATGGTTTTCGGGAAGCCGATGACCGGAATGCCCTCACGTTCATATATCCGTTTGGCCGCTCCGTTGGTGTCGTCACCGCCGATGGTCACAAGAGTGTCGATTTTGTAGCGTTCCAGATTTTTCATTACCTGGGGAACACGGTCCTCCGGATTCTTTTTGGTGGGGAACGGATTGGTGCGGCTGGAGCGCAGCGCGGTGCCGCCGTATGCGCCGTTATAAGGCACGTTGGTCAGGTCAACCACGTCGCCGTCACCGAGCAGGCCCTTCCAGCCCTTGCGGATTCCATACACCTTGAAGCCCAGCAGCAGCGCCCTGCGGCGCACATTTTCAATGCTGGAGTTGATGGCGGGGGTGTCGCCGCCGCCGGATAGGATGGCTAATGTTTTGCCTTTGAAGATTTCAGGATAATTGCGGTAGATCTGGTCGGCGATCTGCCGATGCTGCCGCTGGCCTTTCTGGGTCAGGATCCCTTCATGGTAGAGCATCCGGGGATATACCTCGGCATAGGCCTCGAAGAACTTCTTTCCT
>CACYHG010000069.1 GCA_902774175.1 uncultured Bacteroidota bacterium | reverse complement strand
CCCGACACCGACGACGGACTGCTGCACGAATCGCTCGCACAAGAGATAGAAAGGACACTCTCAACCCTTGGCGACACCGAGCGCGGAGTGCTTAAGATGATTTACGGCATCGGCTATCCTCATCCGCTGAGTCTCGACGAGATTGCCGCCAGTTTCGACCTTACCCGCGAGCGTGTGCGACAGATTAAGGAAAAAGCCTTGAAACGTCTGCGTCAAGGCACCAAGAGCAAAAATCTGATACAATACTTGTAATTAGTTCGGAACTCGGAACTGGTTGATAGTTTATAGTTTACAATTTATAATTGGTGATTGTAAGATAGGCGCAGTTGATTAGATATAAAAAGTTAAGAGACGATGTAAACATCGCCTCTTTTTTTTTGTGTGGTGGGGGAGGGGACTCTTAATCGAACACCCTTAAAATTTCGTTGCAATCACGCGTTGCGTCATCGCTGTTGAGCAGCACGCCCGACAGTGCAATGCCGTATATCCCCGTCTGTTTCAGCGTGTTGAGGTCGGCAGTGGTGATGCCGCCTATGGCATAGACGGGAATCGACTGGCCTTGCTGTTGCAGGATGTCGGTAAGATTGGCGTAACCCTCCAAGCCCAGCACGGGAGCGAGGTTTTTCTTGGTCTCCGTGTAGCGGAACGGCCCCACGCCGAGGTAGTCGGCGCCGTCGGCGATGGCTTTCAGCGCGTCGGCAGGAGTGTTGCAGGTTGCACCGAGCAGAAAACGGCTGCCGGTAATCTTCTTGGCCTCGGCCACGGGGATGTCGTTTTTGCCCACATGCACGCCGTCGAAAAGTCCCGTCTCCAGCAGGTGTATGCGGTCGTCCACGGTAAGCAGGGCGGCTTTCTCGTCGCAGAGCGGACGCAGCCTATCCGCTAAGGCAAGGACTTCGTCGTCAGAAGCCTCTTTCATTCGTAACTGAATGAAACGCAGTCCGTTGTTGAGGGCCATCCGAGCCGAGTCGAGGTAACTGTAACGCTCGTTGTGGTGGGTTATGAACATCGCCTGCGGCAACGCCCACAGGTCGCCCGCCGAGGCACAGGCCGAGAAGCCTATCTCCTGCAAAAGGGCTATCTTTTCGCGCGTTACGCCGCCAAGGGCCACGGCTTTGTCGTTCAAAATGCCGTCGGCGAAAGCCTTTTTCAGAACGTCCGCCGAAAAGGCCGAGGCATAGCCCTGCTTGCTCACCGAGTCGAATACGGGAGAGAGAAAGCAGTAGGCGCACTGCCCTTGTCTTTCGGCAAACTCCTCGATGCTGTGGCACGAGGCCGACACGCGTTTTCCTTCCAAGCCCTTGGCCAGTACGGGGTTGCGACCGTTGAGGTGCACTCCCCCGATGCCCATTTCAAGAACCAAAGTGTGGTGGTCGTGCAATGTCAGTCGTTCACGCACGTCGGCGGGGAAGGCGGCGAGGTAGTCGCGCAGCTGGGCTTCCGTAAACTGTGGCTTGCGGATGTGGAAATACTGCACCGCTCCGCTGCGGAGCCACGCCGTTATACGTTGCTGCTCGCGGAAAACCGTCTGCTCGGGTGTTATTCCTATCCTCCGCATGTGGCACGTATGATGGTCACCTTGTCGCCCTCATTCAGCTGGCGTGTGGTATAATCCTCCGGGGTCAGCACATCCATGCCGACGGCGATGGCCACCCCGTCGTTCTCCCTTATATTCATGATGTCGCACAAATCCTTCACGCAGCACCCGTCCGGAACGGTCATTGTCTGGTTGTTAACTGTGATGTTCATGGCAAAATCTGATATTTTAAAAATAATAACGTCGGTCTAGGCGGTTTATTGTATCGGTATTTGTTTTGACGTTATTCTGCCCCTATGAATAATTGGTCGTTGTTGATCAGGAACACCTTGCAGTCCGCCTCCCTGTGGAATTTTTCAATGTTGTCCAGCGCCGTGTTCACCGCATCCTTTGAAATGCGCCGTATCATGTTTGTCCAAAAGATGACGATTTGGTATTCTGTGTCGAGACTTTCCGGTAGTTGGTAAATTTGCTGTAATTTTCTGTAGGAAAGGCCGTTGTCATCCAACGGCACGGCGGTTTTCGGAGGGAATTCTCCGAAACGGTTGTCAAAATTCCAATCTAATGAGGTCAGTTTTCCTGGTGCGTAGCAGTTGATGTGCATTGAAACCAGTGTGTCATGGTGGAAATAGAGCATCTGTATGGGTTGTATCAATGTCTGTTTCTGCCAGGTGGTGTCCGGGGAGAGCAGCCTGTACGCATCGAATTGCACGCTGTCGCTCACATGTGCGGAAAGGCTGATGTTCTCCCTTTTCACGTAAGAGGCGAATTTTTCGCACTTTTCAGGCTCGAAGGTCTTCAGATTGCGCACGCCATACAGCGTGGAAAAAATCGCCGTGCATCCCGACAGCAGCAATGCCGCCACAATTATAAACGCTAATGGTTTTATTCTCATCCGGTTATGTTTTATGAAAAATAAAACGTCGGTTCGGGCGGATTATTGCCTTTTCATTTACAATAAAAACCAACCAAATGCGTTATTGCCATAAAACACTGTTGTATGAAGAAATCGTTTTCCTTGCATTTTTATGTGGCCTTTGTGTTGGCGTATCTTGTTTTTGACATTATTGGGCTGGTAATTGATGCAGCCACATGGGGACATCACAGGACATCTTTAGTTTATGATTCCGTTTTTCAAATGCTGATGTCTTATTTGTTTACTTTCCTTGCCCAAATGATTATAGGGCTGGTGGTTTGGTTTATATACAAACAGGCCGAAAACAAATGGAATGTGTTGCTGACGTCGCTTGTATTATTGGGAATTAACGTCATTTTGTTGACGAATTTCTATTTTTCCGATTCAGATGGAGGTTTCGGAACAATTTTAGCGGCATTTCCGCTTTGGGGTACAAGTAATCCTTTTATACTCAGGATGTACGAATTTATTAATTTTTTTGAAGTGTTGATTTCCTCGGCACTCTATACGGTGGTGACTTTTTTGGCTATTTTATTATCAAAAAACAGGAATAAGGCTGAAGACAGGCAACCTACCACCCCCGCAGCTCATCAGGGTTGAAGCGGAACACCGACAGCCGCAGTTTGTCGGCATTTTCGTCAAGGTAGAACCATGGGGAGCGGAAAGGATGCCTTAGATTCCGCATCACATGTATGTTGCGTGCCGGTGTGTTGCCTTCTGCCAGCAGCAGCATCTTTTTGCCGGTGCGCGGGTTCCGGGCGATGTCCACCACCATCACGGCATGTCCATATTGGTTGCCGGGCCTGTCCGCAGCCGCATACACAAAAACATCTCCGGGCTCTATTATAGAGAGCGGACGCTGCTGCAGTTCGCGGCTGAGCGAGAAGGTGTTGGCCACACCATAGACCTTCCTGAGATATTTTTCAAATTCCTTTCGGGAGGAGCCGCCCGTATATTTCATGGTTTTCCCGTTGACATCGTTGAAGCGGATTTCACCGTATCTGCCACGTTTGAAGAGGTATTCCGCGCGGAGCCTCATGCAGGCGTCGGCACACTGCTCCGCGTTTGAGAGCACGGGCATGTCCACCACCGCGTAGCTCAGGAACTGGTAGTTTGCCGTGTCTCCGGTGTGGAGCATCACCATCGCCCCTTTCCCTTTCAGCGGCAGCGAGCGGAGAAACGCGCTATAGGCCGCGTCGCTGCCGTCAACCCTCTCATAACCGTATGGAACCGGAATCTCTCCGATGGTCTTGTAGCTGTGTGGGTTGCTTGTTTTGGTGTCATGATGGAACCATGCATACCCCAGCGCGGCAACAACCGATATTGCCATAAGGATTCTGAAAATTTTCGCAGCAGCGGATCTTTGTTTTTTCATTCGGAAACTTTTTGGGATTTCACGGAATGTATCGGATTAAACCGAAATTGGTTGCAATCCATAGTGTTCCATCTTCAATGGCGATGTCCATAATCACATTTTTGTATTTGCCTTCCCTGAAAAAAACTGGTGTGACATTCTTTCCGTCAAATTTTACAAGGCCGTTGTTTGTAGCCATCCAATAGTATTTTCCATCATATTCAATATCCCGCACCATGTGGTCTGAAATTCCGGAATTGGATTTGTTGAAATGTTTCCACTTGCCGTCTTTCATGACCGAAAAGCCTCCGTCTCCGAAACCGCCGCCGTAACCTATAATCAGTGAACCGTCATCCATGTATTTCACGGCTTGTACACTATTGATGACAAGCGGTGATTTCTTCTCCGAATACTTTTCCCATTTGCCATTTTTATAAACCAGCAATCCATAGTCAGGTTCCCCGTCAGTTTCCGCCATACTAAGTGCAATATCCCCTTTATCATTAACATCTACATTCAAGGCAACCATATTCTTTTTCGGAAGTTTTAACGTTGACCAAGAACCATCTTTGAATATCAATAGAAGACCGGAAATACCGGTAAAATAGATAACACCGTTCTTATCTTCGCAAATGTCTATGATTTCAAAGTCATTTTTTTTTATTCCGATATCATCAGGATTTAACACTGTCCATTGTGTGCCGTCAAATCGGGCAATATCTGTATGAGGATATGCAGAGAACACCACCCATATATTGTCCTTTGAATCCTTGAAAATTGGTTCTACATGTTTACCTCTTATAGTGGAGGTGTCTTGGTTGGATGCAGTAAAGTCTTTTCCGTCAAAAATGAAAAGGCCGTTTTTTGATGTCCCCATCCATTTGTTTCCCCTTGAATCCACGGCAATGCTCCACAAATCCGGGTCGGTCATATTGGAATTGGTTGTGTCAAAAATGGTTACATTCTGACCATTGCCTTTTGTCAGGAAAATGGAACACAAGCATAGAATAAAAATTATGTTTTTCATAAAAAACGTTTTTGAATTTAGGTTTAGATATAACGTCGGTTTGGGCGGTTTATTGCCTTTTCATGTACAATAAAGACCAACCATATGCGTTATTGCCATAAAAATGAAACAAATGATGTCCGAAGACAGATTTCATGACAGATACCGCATACCATCGGCGCGTGCCCAATGGCACAATTACGATGGCGGTGAATATTTTGTGACCGTCTGCACCCGCAACCGCGAACATTATTTCGGTGAAATTGCGGGCGGGGAAATGCATTTGTCGGAAATGGGGCAATATGCCCACGAACAGATGCGCGATATTACGATTCATTATCCATACGCGGAAATACCGTTGTGGGTGGTAATGCCCAACCATATTCACGCCATTGTTATAATTGATGGTAAAAATATTCCCACAGAACGCCGCAATATAAAAAAATGGCGTGACAATATGGAAACGTGCCACACCAATATGGGAATGTGTCGCGTAAATATGGAACCGTGTCGCACAAATGTAGAGACGCGGCGTACAAATGTAGAGACGCGGCGCGCCACGTCTCTACAAACGTGGCAACGACCGGATGGTGATGAAATGAAACGTAATACGGCATTAATGCAGGGGTGGTTGTCGGTTGTTGTCGGGGGAATAAAATCCGCGATAACCAAATTTTCCCGACAAAACGGCATACCATTTGCATGGCAGGCGCGTTTTTACGACCATATTATCCGCAATCAGGATGAAATGGACCGTATCGTGCGGTACATTGGAAACAATGTGGCAAAATGGGAATCGGATGAATTGAACCGTTGAACAACCTACCACCCCGCAGTTTTTTTCATTCCTCCCTATTCCTCCCCAAGCAGATTCCAGAAACTCTCCGGCAGGCGGATGTTGGGGACTCGGACGGCGTCGCGGAACAGCGGGGCGATCTCCTCGTCGCGGAAACCGGCGATGCCGCAGCCGATGCGGGTCACAAGGAAGGTCAGCTCCGGATGCTGCCGGGCGAAACCGATGAATTCCTCCGTGTAGGGGGCGATGGTCTCCACGCCGCCCTGCATGGTGGGGATGGCGTAGCACTGTCCCTGCAGCCCGACGCCCTGTCCCATGACCGCCCCGAACTTTTTGACGGCTATATAGGCTGCTCCACCGCCGTGCATGCCCTGAAGGTTGCTGCCGAAGACGAAAATCTCGTGCGGCTTCAGGTTTTGGATCAGGTCGGGCGCTACGCGCAGCAATGGGGAGAACAGCGCCTTTTTGCAGTGCCACAGCAGCATGTCCGTCATTTCCGGGTGTCCGGGCATGGTCCAAAGTTCCGGTTCGGTTGAAATGTCCTTCCACATCTGGAGAAAGGCCTTAATCAGCATCTCGTCATGATCGAAGGCCAGGGGAGGCAGTTCGCCGATGGGGAACCATGCCGCCATGCGTGCGTCGTCTCCGCCGGTTGCCGTTGTCGGTTCAATAACGGTGTAGTAGGCGATGGAGACAACCCTTTCGCGCGGGTCGCGTCGGACGGTTGAAAAGCTGCCGAAGGGCATCAGCGCGGGAACCTCCAGTCCGGTTTCCTCCTTCAGTTCGCGGCGTGCCGCCGCCTCTGCGGTCTCGTTAATCTCCATGAATCCTCCGGGGAATGCCCACATTCCCTTGCAGGGGTCGTTCTTGCGTTCGATGAGCAGCAGTTGCAGCTCTTTGCTGTCATAGCCGAAAACCACGCAGTCGGCTGCGATGGCAGGGTGAGGGTATTGGTAGGTGTAGCTCATGTCGTTTTGTTTATGGATGATTCTGCAAAATTAATCAAAATCATAATTTGTCCTGTCGTCCGTGGCGGAAAAAATTTTTCTGCCTGTAATATTCCGTATGGCTGAAACGTTATATCAGTGTTGAACTTAAAATACTTGACATGAAAACACAAAGAATTATGCCGGTTCTGGCAACTGTTTTGTTTGCAGGCGTTTTGCTGCTTGCGGGCTGTGAGAAGGAGAATGGCGATGCGAAGGCGGTTCCAACAAAAAGCAACCCTTTTGCCGGTCAATGGCAATGGGTCAGTACTGAAGGCGGTTTTTCCGGGAAAAGCAGCTGGACCCCGATGTCAGAAGGGTACAATGTGACATTGACTTTGACAGGGGACTCCTTCGTCCTGTACAAAGACGGTCAACGGGAGGTCTGGGGCACATACGTCCTGGACACAGTCAGTAAGAACATCTTTAATAAACCGTTACCACGTCTGAATCTCAAACAGATAAATGGTGAGATGGGCGTGCCTGTCGTGCTGTACGATGGCCTTATTTTGCAGGATGAAATTGGATTAATCCGTATCAGTGACAACATGTACGACGGCTTGACTTCGCATTTTGCAAAAATGATATGATATCTAATTCTCTGATTTTCCTGCCAGTTTCATCCGTACTGCAACGGGTGTCGTCGTCGCAGCAGTGACAGCTGTGGTGTTGACCGAATACTGCTCTCCGTCAATGTTGAACCGGAGCGTGGCACCGTCGTCACGGACATCGATTGTGACGGGAGCACCCATGACAAGCGGCAGGTTGACATTGCCGTGACCGGCAGGGAATCCGCAGAGCAGCGGTATGCCGTAAGGCTCGACCATCTGGCGGATCATCGTTTCGATATTTTTGTAGGAGAACTCCGTTCCGCAGCCGATGAACTCACCAAGGACTATGCCGCGGCAGCGGTCAAGCACCCCGTTCATCTGAAGGATGCGCATCTGGCGGTCAATATTGCGCATTGTCTCCCCAATCTCCTCAACGAACAGGATAAGGTCACGTCCCTTGGTGGCGTCGGCCTGCGTGCCGAGGTTTGGTGTGAAGGTGCAGAGATTGCCGCCAACAAGTGTGCCGCTTGCCTGTCCGGTGATGTTCTGCGGATGGGCCGGCAGCTGGTAACAGGGAACCTTACCCAGAAGCAGGTCGCGCATCATGGTACTTGTCGTATCGGTCCCGCCATTTGCCAAAAAGGTGCTCATGGTACCGTGGACACTCATAACTCCGGCGCGGCCAAGCAGACCGTGCAACGTGCTAATGTCGCTGAAACCAACAAGCCATTTCGGCGATGCCGCCAGCGCGGAAAGAGGGAGTTGTCTGATGAGCTGGATGGTGCCGTATCCGCCGCGGTTGCAGATGACTGCCTTGATTCCAGGACTGCGGAACGCCCAGAGGACGTCGTCGGCACGTTCCTCTGCGGTTCCCGCATATTTCCCGTCAGTCACCTTCCCCACATTGGGTCCGATGACGGGCACCAAACCCCACGACCGCAGCAGGTCGGCGGTCTTGTTAACGTTCTCCATCGGTGTGAAATAGGAGGGTGAGATGAGCGCCACCGTGTCGCCAGGCATCAGATAGGCTGGCTTCACGCAATTCAACACCACCGTCCCGTCGCCTTTCTGCTCCGGTTTGATCTCTTCCTTTTCACACGAGGCGGACACCAGTGCCAGAAGGCACGCCGCAATACCCAAAATCGATGTCTTCTTCATACTTGAATACGCTTTAAGTTAATATCCATATAACGCAGGATTGCGTGGAAATATGATGTAATTGTATCGTAAAATTATGTTGCATCCAATTATGCCAAATCCGCCATTCTGTCATGCGAAATGGACAATTTTTCCTCTTTTTATGACAAAAAGGCAGAAAAATCAGGAAAAAAGCCGGTGGCATACACTTTGCCTTTAGCTGGGTGTCGCTGAAACGGAAGCGGAGGCGGCATGAAAGTAAAAAGTAAATGTTAAACAATTAAAAATGGAGGTGTATTATGCTACCAGTAATGTTTAAGAGCAATTGGTTTCCGACCGTGTTCGAAGATTTCCTGAACAATGATATTATGCCTCGTGCCAATACAACAGCACCGGCAGTCAATGTGAGGGAGGATGAAAAGGCCTATACCATGGAGGTGGCCGCTCCCGGCATCAAGAAGGAATTCTGCCGCGTGAGCATCAATGACGAGGGCAACCTGACCATTGCCATCGAGAACAAGTTCGAACACAAGGAGACGGAGAAGAAGCACCGCTACCTGCGTCGTGAATTCTCCT
This sequence comes from uncultured Bacteroidota bacterium, assembly GCA_902774175.1. Taxonomy (GTDB): domain Bacteria; phylum Bacteroidota; class Bacteroidia; order Bacteroidales; family WCHB1-69; genus UBA1195. The sequence continues at coordinate 1,388 of CACYHG010000069.1, read as the reverse complement.
ACAGCAACTACGAGCAGAACTACGAGCTGCCCGAGGATGTGGACAAGGAGAACATCTCTGCAAAGGTGGAGGACGGCATCCTGACCGTCACGCTGCCGAGGGTGCAGAAGGAGGAGAAGAAACTCTCCCGCAGCATCAACATCGGATAACCATCCGCACAGTCCCGACGAAACGCCGCAACCATGGTTGCGGCGTTTTTTTATTTCACCGGCAGGTGGAACTTCATGGTGTCGTTGGTCAGCAGGTCGATGGTGAAGAGGGTGTCCTTCAGCGGCGTGCCCACGCCGGTGATGATTTTCACCGCCTCGTTCACCTGCAATGAGGCGATGACGGCGGGCAGCACTCCCATCACCCCCTTGTTGCGGTTGCCCTGCGACTCAAGTGCGGCCTGGTTGGGGTATAGGGTGCGGTAGTTTGCGGCGGGCGGCAGGTAGTTGAAGACTGCCAGCTGCCCTTTGGTGTCACCGATGGTGCCGTAGATGAATGGCTTGCCCAATTTTACGCAGGTGTCGTTGATGAGGTAGCGGGCGGCGTAGTTGTCGGTGCAGTCCAGAACTAAATCGTAGCCGCTGATGATTTCGGCTGCGTTTTCTGGTGTGAGGCGGTGGTTGTAGGTTATCAGCTTCACGTTGGAGTTGAGGCGGTGCAGCGTCTCCTCCGCGCGTTGCGCCTTGGACAGGCCAACCTCATCCTCGCGGTAGAGGATCTGCCGCTGCAGGTTGTGGACGGCAACGGTGTCGTCATCCATGATGCCGACGGTGCCGAAGCCCGCGGCGGTGAGGTAGAGCGAGGCCACGCTGCCCAGTCCGCCTATTCCGACCACCAGCACCTTGGCGGCTTTAAGCTTTGCCTGTGCCTCCTCCCCGAAGGGCTCCATGGCCGCGATGTAAATCCTGGGACCATCTCCTTTTAATGACAGCACATGACGTTCCGCATAATCGCTTTTCCCGCTGGCGCTCCCGCCGATCACCAAAGTAAACAAACTCTGCTCCCTGCCGCAACGGGCATGCGGCTCAATGATTTCTTTTCAGCAACAGTATGTCAAAGCATTGTTTATAAAAGCATCATACATCAAAACTGATCAAAGTGAGGTAAAAAGGAAGATCCCGTAATAGTTTCCGATCACATATCCCAGTGTGCCGACCAGAATCGCAGGGAAAATCAGGGTGTGCCAGCCCTTGGCGATGGCAAAGGCCGCCGCTGTGGTCGGACCCCCGATGTTGGCATTGGAGGCCACCGTGATCTCCTCAATGGAATACCTGAACAGTTTCCCGAAGACAAGTGAAAAAACAAGGTTCATGAGGACAATGATCGCCGCGAACAGAAGAAGGAGCGGTGCGTCCCTGATGATCAGGGCGATCGATGCCGGCGCTCCGATGACCGCAAAG
>CACYHG010000068.1 GCA_902774175.1 uncultured Bacteroidota bacterium | reverse complement strand
TTATATAATTATAAAAAATTACGGCGGGTCTGTCAGGGGCTGCCGGATGAAGTAAAAAAACAAAAAAAAAGGGATGATGAAAACAACAAAGCAATCAACATTCGCCTCCGGCAGCGACCGGGTGTTCGAGGAACTGCGCATGCGGACCATGAATGGTGCCAACCTCCGTTTTGGCTATATGCTGCCGAAAAAGGTCAGGGAACGGCTCGATTGGGAATTGGAGGTGATCCAAAGCCGTGGTGTGGCTGACCGTTTCCTGATGATGCAGGACCTGACCAACGCACTCCGCCGGATGGGACTGTCCGCCGGGGCGGGATTCGAAGCTGCCACTTGTTCAATGGTTGCTTATTGCCTGTTCGTTACGGACATCAATCCCCTGAAGTGCAATCTGCTTTTTGAGACTTTCCTGAATCCTGACGGCACATCGCTGCCTGAGATGGAACTGAATCTGGCGGATGGGGACAAGCCCAAGGTCGTCAAATGGCTCACGAAACGTTACGGCAAGGAACAGGAGAACAACCCCACCGTCGGCCTTGTGGAACTCAGGGCTTGCTCCATCATCAAGGAGACTGTTCGTAATGTGCTTGAATATACGAAGATATGTTTGGATGTCAACAGCATTCCATTAAATGATGTCGAGACCATCTCTTCTTTCCGCTATGGGGATATGTTAGGTGTTTCCCAGTTTGAAGAGCCGACGTTACAGGCGTTGCTGAGGGAAATCATGCCCATTGCGTTTGAGGAACTGATGGCCGTCTATGCGCTCAACCACATGGGGCTGTCGGATCGCACCAAACAGTACATCCAGAACAGGCAGCTTTGGAACAGGAAGGGGGGGCAAAAGTATGCCATTAAGGGGATGGAGAGGTATCTGAAGCAGACATATGGCGTCACCATCTTTCCGGAGCAGGTGATGCAGTTGGCACAATTTCTGGCCGGTTTCACACCGGGAGAATCCGAAATGCTGCGGGAGGTGATGGCCCATAAGCAGACTCGCAAGATTGTGGAACTTAAGGAGAAGTTTATCAGTCAGGGGACGTCCAACGGCCACGACCCGGAGGTGCTGGAAAAAATATGGTCGGATTGGAAGAAGCTGATGCCCCATGCCTGCCTCAAGTCTCATGCCGCAAATGTTACGCTGACTGCCTACAGGATGGCCTATCTGAAGGCGCATTATTCTGTGGAGTTCGTGGCTGCCAGCATGACCAACAGTTTGGATGACATTGACCATATTTTTGCGCTGTTGGATGAATTTGATCATTATTCCATTTTTGGTCCGGCCGATAGTGTTCAACCCCGTCGTTTTGTTGTCATATCGGATTGGAAAATTGTTTATGGACATCTTCCCCGAAAGGTTATGCGCGCTTTGTCCGATTGTTCATGTCCAATATCATTATTATACTATTAAAAATGGGACCAGTTAAATATTTGATTTATGGAAGACGAAATAAATGTGATTGTGTCTGTAGAATTGGATTTGCTTTCTGCAGTTGAAAACATTGTGGATCTGGCGCAGAACTCACGGTTTTCACCGGAGTTCCTTGAACAGGTGAACTGTTATACGGACTACATGGGGAACAGGCTGGAACTTACTAAGGAGCAGTGTGTTCTGTTGGCCTTGTTTATAGACAGAAGCTGTTCGTGTAAAATAGAGACCATGGATATCATAGAATATACAGGATGCCGCACAACGCGGATTATCAGATATATCAATGATATTGAAGAATTGGTGCGCCGAGGTTTCATCATCTGCAGCCACACTAACATGGGTAATTGCTACCGTGTGCCTACAGCGGTGGTGAATGCGTTCAGGAAGAACGAAGCTTACACTCAAAAGTCCTGTTCTGGCCTGACCTGCAATGAACTGTTCGAGGAGTTTGCTGAAATCATTGACAGGGTGGAGGATAATGAGATGGATAGGGCCACCGCTTCGGAAAGTTTCAAAAAGTTGTTGGATAGCAACAAACAGCTGTTGTTCGTGCAGAAGACTCTGGGACTTTTCAAGGACGGCCTCCCCAGGGACGAATACAATGACACCTTGGTCCTGCTCATAGTTTTCTGCCATCTGTTTGTTAGCAACAGTGATGATATGATCGGGTATCATGATTTTAAGGATTTCTTCAGCAAGAGGGGTGGGCGTCATATCAATACGGAACTGAAAAGCGGCGCACATTTTCTCCAGAAGAAAAACATCATCGAAAATGGGAACGACAATGGGATGGGATCAAAGGAATTTTATCGGCTGACCATGACGGCCAAGCGTGAGCTGCTTGATGAGCTGCAGCTCCCTTCGCTCGAAGGAGACAGGTCGCTGCGCAACATGATAAAAGTTGCCGACATCAAACCGCGCGAACTGTTTTTTGCCGATGAGATCACACGCCGCATTGACGACCTCGCCGGCCTGCTTGAGGAGGAGAACTATACCGGCATCCGTTCGCGGTTGCAGCAGCAAGGCTTTCGTTGCGGGTTCACCTGTCTTTTCTATGGTGCGCCCGGCACGGGAAAGACTGAGACGGTGATGCAGCTGGCGCACCGCACCGGACGGGACATTATGCAGGTCAACATCGCGGAGATGAAAAGCATGTGGGTCGGAGAGAGCGAGAAGAACATGAAGGCGCTCTTTGACACCTACCGCCAGCGGGTCGAAGATAGCGTTATCGCACCAATCCTCCTGTTCAACGAAGCAGATGCCATCATCGGTAAGCGTAAGGAGGGGGCGGAGCGTGCGGTTGAAAAAATGGAGAATTCGCTTCAGAACATTATTCTTCAGGAGTTGGAAACCCTTGACGGCATTCTCATTGCCACCACCAACTTGGTGCAGAACATGGACAAGGCTTTTGAACGCCGGTTCCTTTACAAGATTCATTTTGACAAGCCCTCCGCAGAGTCCCGCGCCGCCATCTGGTGCGCCATGCTTCCCGATTTGGACAGGGCCGATGCAGTAGCGCTTGCAGAACGCTATGATTTCAGCGGCGGACAGATTGAGAACATCGCCCGCCACTACAACATTGATGCAATACTCCATGGTAGGGCAAAGCCCGATTACGCGGAGCTTTCAGCCCATTGCGACCAGGAAAGGATTGAACGTGCCGATAATCGCAGGATTGGTTTCTGATGAAAATTTTTTTTTCCAGAAGAATGGAATCCGTAATGTTTTTTTTGTGAACTTTGCATTTAAAATCAAAACACATGTTGAAAACCAATAACGAACGTTTACGTATCCAGTTTGTCAGTGACCTTCACCTTGAATTTGAAGAGAACAGGCGTTTTTTGAGGCAGCATCCTTTGGAGGTGACAGGGGATGTGCTGCTTGTTGCCGGTGATTCCGCTTATCTGGACACGCCCCGCTCCGGTATGGAGACCTATGCGCAATATGCTTTCTGGGATTGGGCGGCGACCCATTACCGACAGGTGGTCGTCTGCCTCGGCAACCACGATTTTTATGGCTATTACGACCTTGCCACCATGCCGGACGGCTGGTGCATGACCATCCGGCCTAATGTGCTGGCCTGCTACAACAGGGTGGTTTCCATCGGGGAGGTGGATATTATTGTTTCCACCCTATGGTCGAAAATCGAACCCTGCAATGCCTATCTGACCGAAAGGAATGTCAGTGATTTCTACCGGATCAGGTATAAGGGTCACCGTCTGACCGCCGAAGAATTCAATGGCGAGCATGAGCGTTGCATCCGGTTTGTCAGGCAGGCGGTCATGGAGAGCAGGGCGGCGACGAGGATAGTCCTGACCCATCACGTTCCCACGCAGCTGTGTACGGCCGATGAGTTCCGCGGAAGCCTGATCAATGGCGCGTTCACCGTGGAGCTGGGCGATTACATCGCGACGTCTGGGATAGATTATTGGATTTATGGGCATTCCCATCGCAACATAGAGGCGCAGATCGGCGGGACGCGCATCCTTTCCAACCAGCTTGGGTATGTTTCCCACGGGGAGTACCGGTTTAATGGCTTTTCCTTTTCACGGTTCATTGAAATCTGATTTTTAACTTAAAATATTTAGAATTATGGAAACAGAAAAAATGAGAACACACATTGAGAACATCATTGAGAACACATTTAAAACCATTGATGAGGTTTATTGCAACAACAGAGAAGATGAAACTGGCACACCTTGCAACAGTAGTAATTTGATATTTCCCAAATACACTTCAGATGGGAACCGTGTCAGTGAACAGGAGTTAAGGTGCATATTTATCGAGGAATTCAATAAGAGCTCGAATGGATATTTTTATTCTATCGAAACCCCGACCCAAATGCGTTATTCTTTCAGTAGGGAATCCAGAAATGTTATTCCCCAAAGCTATCCCAAGGAAAAAGGGAAAGGACGGTCTGGATGTATAGATCTCGCGATCTTCAACAAAGACAAGAAGCGCTGCGCCATAATAGAATTCAAGAAAGCACCATGTGATGCACACGAATATGCTAAAGATTTCTTAAAACTCTTTTCTGAACCTGATTCTGAATCTGGTATAATTTTGAGGTATTTCATATGTATTTCGGATGGCATCACTCCGATTGATGATATTAGTAATAAAATAACTACTAAAAAATGTAATATAAACAAAGAAAAAAGCAATAAAGAATATAGTTTCTTTGAATATAACTGCTACGATGACCCCGATGCTATTGAAACCAATAAAAATCATTCTTTGTATTTTTATAGTCATAAACTATGCGATTCAAAAGAAGACGAATATGCTATAATTTGTTTTGAAAAACAGAAAATAACATTAAGATCCAATGACCATCACTATCCATCGCGGAATTAACCAGATAGGTGGGTGCATCACGGAGATTGCATCCAACAATGGCTCAAAGATATTGATTGACCTCGGTCACAACCTCCCCGAAGGGGACAACCGGGACAACGACCCACTGGACAAGGCCGAGAACATAGACCCCATCCTCGAGGGGGTGAATGCTATCTTCTATACCCACTCCCACGGCGACCACGTGGGATTCGAAACATACGTGGCAAAGAAGGGCATTCAGCAATATATCGGAACACTCTCCAAGGCGCTGCTGATACAGCTTCGCGAGAACCTTCTTTACAATATGGAACGCCGGAAAAAATGGGTCAAGCAGGAAAAAATAAACGCGATGCAGGCCAGTATTGATGCTCTCAATGGCTTCATAACCTTTGAGCCAAACAAGCAGGTGAAGATAGGCGACATCACCATCACTCCTTACTACGTCAGTCACTCGGCAGCGGATTCCTATATGTTTCTGGTGGAGTGTGACGGGCACACGATACTGCATACCGGTGACTTCCGCGATCACGGATACCGTGGGAAAGGATTGCTGCCTACCATCCGTACTTATATCGCCCACCGTAAGGTGGATGTGCTGATTACCGAAGGGACGATGCTGGGCCGTGACGACAGCCGCATGATAAGCGAGGAAACATTATGCCAACAAGCTACCGAGCTGATGCAAAAATACAAGTATGTCTTCGTGATGTGCACCACCCAGGATGCCGACCGCATCCTCTCCATCCATAACGCCACAAAAGCACAAGGACGCCGCATGCTGGTGGACGGCTACCAATGGACGGTGCTCAAAAAGTTTGAGGACACCTTAGGCGCTGGCCCTATGACTCGCTACCGCTTCCCGAAGAAATATTGCTACCACAAGCATTGGGACGAAGTGATGAACGAAGACCGCAACAGGGGATTCACCATGCTGGTGCGCAACAACAAGCGGATACGAGGCCATATAGACAAGATAATGGAGGGACTGGATAAGGAGCAGTGCTGCCTGGTGTACTCGCAGTTCAAAGGATATATAGACCCAAAGCACACTGCTTTCATGCAGAGCGCATACGACTTCATCAACGCCTACGACTGGCACTTTGAATATCTTCACACCTCGGGTCACGCTTCACGCGAGACGTTGACAACTGTGTGCAACCTTGTGAATCCTCGGCTGGCCATCATCCCCATCCACCGCGAAGCGGGAAGTGATTTCTGCAGCCTGAATCTGTCACCTGAGTTGAAAAGCAAAGTCTGTATTGAATCCGCCACCTTGGAAGATGTGAAGATTATCATCAAATGATAGACGCGGTCATAGCGGAGCCTACATCTCCACCACGGTTGCGCCGTAGCCGCCGCGCTCCATAGCCTCGTCGCGGAAATGCTTTACATCGCTGTTCTTCGCCAGGAATTCGCGCACAACTTTGCGCAGGATTCCGTCCCCCTTGCCATGGATGATACGCACCTCATGAATCTGTAGCAGCAGGGCATCGTCAATGTAATGCTCAAGCTCGTCAATGGCCTCCTGTGCGCGCATTCCCCGGATGTCAAGCTCCAGATGGAATTCCGAAGCCTTACGGTTCATCTCGGTGTATATGGCCATGCTCTCCGCGGAGCTGCGCCTGCTGCCGGCCTGCGGCGGCTTCTGCTTGGTTTTGGTCACCTTGCCGACAGTGGTGCGGAAATGCACCGAGTTGAAACTTACAACAATATCCTCGCCTTTACGTTCAACCACCTGCCCGATGGTCATCGTGTCGTTGATGATAACGTAATCCCCGATGGCGATGGTGCCGCCCTGCGGCTCCGGAATGTCTATATGGCCTGTCTTATGCACTACAGGCGGCAGCGGCGTCTTCCGCACCTGATCATGGAACTTGTGCACCTCCTCGCGCAGGCTCTTCACCGTCTCCTTGTCGGCCTTCTTCTCCTTGATTTCCCGGACGGTACGCTCGATGATTTTGTTGGCGTTCTCCAGAAGATCCTCCGCCTCCTGCTTGGCCTTGCGGATTATTTCGTGCCGCTGCTGCTGCAGGTTGCCGTTCTTCTCCTTCTGCACCGCAATAAGTTCCGCCAGCTGCGCGTCGGTGGCGGCGCACATTTTCCGTTCGTTCTCAAGGGCGATCTTCTCCAGCTCCAGTTTCTGAAGCAGAGCCTCGTAGTCAATCTGCGCAGTGCCGATTTTTCCTTTTGCGTTTTCAAGGATTTCATGAGAAAAGCCGATGCGTTCGGCAATGTCGAAGGTGAAGGAGCTTCCGGCCTTGCCGGTCTGCAGACGGAATAGCGGCTGCATCCGCTCCTGGTCGAAGAGCATGGCTCCGTTGCAGATGCCTTCGGTGGTCTCGGCCATGGTCTTGAGGTTGCCGAAGTGTGTTGTAACCACCCCGATGGCCCCCATTCTCGCAAGATGTTCCAAAGTGGCCTCGGCGATGGCGCTGCCGTATTGCGGGTCGGTACCGCCGCCAAGCTCGTCCATGAGGAACAGTGTCTGCGGGTCGCTCTCGCGGACAATCCGGTCCATGTTTTTCAGGTGCGAGCTGTAGGTGCTCAGGTCGTTTTCGATTGACTGCTCGTCACCGATGTCCATAAGCACCCTTTCAAAGCGTCCGAATTCCGATGTCTCCGAAACAGGGACGGGCAGGCCGCACTGGAACATGTACTGCAGCAGCCCGACAGTCTTCAGGCACACCGATTTTCCGCCCGCGTTGGGGCCGGAAATTATAAGTATGCGCAGCTCTCCGTTAAGCGAAATGTCCATCGGCACCACCTCCTTCTGCTGCTTGCGCAGGGTCAGATGGAGCAGGGGATGTCGAGCCTTTTGCCAATGTATGTACGGCTTGTCGTACATCAGCGGCTTGACGCCATTTATCTCCAATGCGAATTTTGCCTTGGCGCGGACGAAATCCAGATACCCGATAAAGGAGTATGCCTCCAGAATGTCAGGGATATGAGGCCGCAGTTCATCGGTGAGCTGCAGCAGGATGCGCTGGATTTCACGCCGTTCGGCCAACTGCAGGTCGCGGAGCCTGTTGTTCGCGTCGAACACCTCCTGCGGCTCGATAAAGACGGTCTGTCCGGTGGACGATTCGTCATGGATGAAACCTGAGATGCGCCGTTTGAATGCTGCCGCCACAGGCAGGCACAGTCTTCCTTCCCTGACCGTCATCTCCGCGTCAGGCTCAACCAGATGGTCCTGCTTGGCCTGCACCAGCATCTTTTTCAGATTTTTTTCAATGTCCCGCTCCGTGTTGCGGATCTGCTGCCGTATCTGTTGCAGCTCTGTCGAGGCCTGGTCGCGGATCTGCCCCTTTTCGTCCACGGCGGCGGCAAAGGTGCGCACCAGTTCGTTGGGGATATTTATGCCGGAACAGCATGCGGTAAGTCTTGGAAAGCTGTTCTTCTCCTTTTCCTGCTCAACCCTGAAAAAGACAAGCACACCCTGGACGGTCTCCAGAGTCGATTTGAGTTCGCAAAGCGATTCCAACTGGATGCGGCTTCCGGCAATCTTAAGATATTCCAGCTCCTGCCGCAGGTCTGCATGTGCTCGCAGCGGAAAGTCCGGCTCGAAAAGCAGCAGCTGGCGGAATTCCTCCGCCTCCTCCTGCCATCGGACAATCTCCTCCCAGTCGGTGGAGAAATGCAGCGATTCCAAATGGCTCCCGCTGATTGGTGACAGGCAGTGTGCCGCTAACAGGCCGCGTATGCGGTCAAAGGCGATTTTCTGTTCAAAATCCATCTCAGTTGCGTCTGTCCAGACCCCACATTAATTTATCCCTCAGTGTTTTGTAAAATGATTGTCCATTCAGCCGCAGCAGCGACACCGTAAACTGCTCCTTGCGGATCAGCAGTGTGGCCGGCTGTTGTACCGTATAGCTGTTGGAGTCGGCATTGATGACGAAACTGCCGGATCGGCTCTCCACTTCGATGTGGATGCGGCTCTCGCCGGACAGCACGATTGGGCGTACCGTCAAGGTGTGGGAGGCGATGGGGGTCAGTACGAATGCGTTGGCATCCGGAGTAAGGATGGGACCCCCGCAGCCGAGCGAGTATGCGGTTGAGCCTGTTGGTGTTGCGATAATCAATCCGTCGCACCAGTAGGTGTTCAGAGGTTCCTCGTCAACATATACATGCAGTGTGATCATGCCGTTGCTGCCGCTGCGCTGTATGCAGACGTCGTTCAGCGCCCATGGCAGCTTCCTGCAGCAGGGATGGTCGACGTGCAGAAGCATCCGGTGTTCAATGGTGTATTGCTTCTGCAGCACCGCATCCAATGCGGCGGAGAAATCCCGGATGCTCGTGTTTGAGAGAAAGCCGAGCCTTCCGGTGTTGATGCCGAAAATCGGACGGTGGCTGCCCTGCACTAACGGCAGGGCGTCAAGAAAGGTGCCGTCCCCACCCACTGTGAAAACATAGTCAATTCCCTCCGGAATGGGAGCTCCTTCGTCCAATAGTTGCATCCGTTCCGGGAAACGGATCCGCTCCCGTCCGCTCTCGAAAAGGCTGCGATATACCCACAATGAGATTTCGGGACGGTCCAGGGTCTCCATCATTGACTGCAGCCCATCTGTCGGACCGAGCGCCAGTTTGCCGAAGAGCAGGATTCCGGTCATGGGTTATTTCTGCAAGGTTTCCTGCTGTTCATACTCCATCACTTTCCGTTTGAACTCCTCGGCGATGGGCTGTGAGCAGTCGTGTTCGCGGTCAAAGCCTGAAAGCACCGTGTAGCAGGTGCTTTTGACCTCCCCGTTGTCGGTGTTGATGATGCGCTGGATCATGCGGACGCTCTTGTTGCCGATTTCGGTTATTTTGGTCTGCACGGAAATGTTCTCCTTGTCGCGGATGGAGCGCATAAAGTCGCAGGCGGTGTGCACCACCACCATGTCGATCTCCGTCCAGGAGATGGGTGCATTGTTTATGGTTTCAAGATAATGTATGCGTCCGAGGTCGTAGTAGAAGAACTGCACGCCGTTGTTCACATGCCCGATCGGATCCAGATCGCTCAGACGTATCTGGATGGGGTAGGAGTAGCGGAAATTGATGTCTGCGGTATCCATGGCTAACTGCATTTTGAATAGCCGCAGTTCATGCAGGAGACGCATCCGTCCTTGTAGGCCAGCGTGTGCTGCCCGCATTCCGGACAGGCCTGCTTCACCTTGGTGCCCTCCTTAATGTAGCGTTTCAACGCCCTGGTCACACCGTTCTTCCAGGTCATGATGGTGTCGTCGTCAAAGCGGAGCTTGTCCACAAGGTTCACCACGTTGGGCAGCGGCATTCCGTGCCTCAGGATTCCGGAAATCAGCTTGGCGTAGTTCCAGTATTCCTTCTGGAACATACGGGAGAGACCTTGGATTGTAATCACGTAGCCGTCCTGGTCGGTGAAGGAGAAGTCGTAGCGTGCCGTCTCGTCAGCCTTGGGTTTCACGCGGGTCACCCAGCCCTTTTTCACCCAGGTGGGCAGCGAGGCGAAACTGGCGGCCTTGCCGGTGAAGATTTCGTATGGTTTGCCGTTGAGCATTCCGACCACGGCAATCCAGTCCTCTTCCCTGTTCTTGAACCGTATGACATCGGCCTCCAGCTCCTTCGGGCGTTTCGGCGCGTTGTTCTCGCTGATCTCGTTCGGGTTTGCAGCCGCTTTCTTTCCAGCGTCGCTGTTGGAGATTATGACGCCGTCGCGGGAGCCGTCGCGGTAGATGGTCATGCCCTTGCAGCCGCTCTCCCATGCCGTCATGTAAATCTGGCTGACGAGTTCTTCAGTCGTCTCCTTCGGAATGTTGACCGTCACGCTGATGCTGTGGTCGACCCATTTCTGGACATCGCCCTGCAGCTTCACCTTCATCACCCAGTCGATGTCGTGCGCGGTGGCGTGGTAGTAGGGCGATTTCTTTATTATGGTGTTGAGCTCCTCGGTGCTCATGTGTTTGAGCTTCTCACCGTCGTAGCCGTTGGTTTCGGCCCATATCTTGAATTTCGGGTGTATCACCTGATACTCCTCAAA
>CACYHG010000067.1:11285-22339 GCA_902774175.1 uncultured Bacteroidota bacterium | reverse complement strand
TGATGCTTATCTTATAAGGGACAGCAGGGCGTTGTAGTCAATGAAAATGTCGTTGTCCTTGTGCAGCTGCTCCACCCATTCCTTTTCCAACTGGTTCTGGTATTGGGTGATGATGATTCCGCGCACCTCCTCTAAAGGTTTGGGCGATGGCAGCATCTTGGTCAGCGTTGTGTAGCGGAATTCGCTTTCGTCTGTAACCACGGCGCTGCCTTCGCGCATCAGGATCTCCCACGGGCAGGCGAGTTCAAGCTCCTTGTTTTCCCCTTTCTGGAAAATCTGTTCCCTTGCGGTGATGATGCGTCCCTTTTTTGCGAATTTTTTGGATATTGTCTCCAAGTCTTCACCCTTGTCCATCAGTTTGCAGAAGCTCTTGAAAGCTTTTGCGTCCTCCATGGTATAGCTGACAGTATGCGCCCGTTCGGGGTACATGTACTGCCCCTTGACTTTCTCATAGAATTGTGCGAGTCCGGCGCTGTCGGTCTCGGAACGTCCCCATACCTTGCGCTCGCTCAGTTCGTAAAGCAGAATGCCGTCCTCGTACTCCTGCATAAGTGTGGCGAATTCCGGATATTTCTTCTCCAGATTTGCCTCCTCGTAGTCCAGAATGCAGCGGCGGACAAAGAGCGGATATGCATAATTGATCAGCTCCTCGACACCGATTTTCCTCATTCCGTCGAACTGGTTCTTCTCGATATAGGCGGCAAAGTCTGATTGGCGTACTGTCTGGTTGGCGAAGGTGAACATCACCTTGTCGCCGGTGAATGATTCCTTTTTCCATTCCCCCTTGAACAGTGCGGTGGAATCAATGGAGTAGAACTCCTCCAGCGGGGATGCGGCCTTCTTTCCAGTAACTTTCGCCTCCTTGAAACCGTATTCCTTTTTCAGCCGTTCGGCCAGCTTCTCCGGACCGAGGTCGGAGCGGGTGTCACGGTTGATGCGCTGTCTGATCTCCCCGCGGATGCCGGGTGTCTCCACAAACGGCTCCTTTTTTATCACCTTGACGATGTGCCAGCCGTAGCGGGTCTCAAATGGAGGGGTGATTTCGTTCTCTCCCGTTTTGTACAGCGGTGCCATGAAATCCCCTTCAAAACGTCCGGAGGGGAACGGGTCCATCTTGCCGCCGTTTAATGTCAGCCCCTCATCGGTGCAGTATTTCTTTACCGCAGCTTCAAAGTCCATGCCGTTTCGGATGGCGCGGTAGGCCTCCTGTGCCGCCGCCTTTGTCTCTGCGGAGTCCTTGGCGGTCGCGTTTTCAGGATAGGTTATCAGCAGGTGGGAGACTGTCCAGGTGCTGATTGATGGCTGGCGGTCCTGCACAAAGATCAGGTGGTAGCCGTACGGCGAGCGGACCGGCATTGATACTGTGCCGACCTGGGTGTTGTAAGCCGCCTTCTCGAACGGGTATATCATGTTGAAGGCGGAGAAATAGCCGAGGTCGCCCCTGTTGCCGGAACGGACCATCGTGCCCTCCCTGTAATAGGGCCTTGCTGACGGGTCGTCGGATTCGGCATAGGCCACATCGTTGAAATTCTCCCCCTTGAGGATGCGTTTCCGGATGTTGAGCATCTCATTATATGCGGCCAAGGTGTCCTTGGGTTTGGGCTCGGGTGATAGTTTCCGCATGATGTGGGAGGCGCGGATGTCCCAGCGCAGGTGCTCCAGAGCCTCGTCTATCAGCTGCTCATTGACCGATTTTTCCGTCAGATAGGGGGCGGCGGCCTGCGCACGGTAGCCGCGCAGTTCGCGCTGCAGGGATGGCAGGGTGTCCAGCCGCATCTCCCTCGCCTCAGCACATTTCAGGCGGTAGTTGACGAAAAGGTCGATGTAATCCCGCAACTCCTTTTCTGATGTTTTACTCAAACTATTGTTTTTTAGGAAGTTGTTTTTAAATTCGGAGAGAGTGACGCTGTCGTTCCCCAGAATCATTACAACAGGATCCTGGCTGTTTTGGGCCGGAGCGGCCGTCAGGGCTGTCACCAAAAAGGCAGCAATCAGCAGCCAACGTGTCATTTTGTGCATTCCAATGAGCATCTTTAATCTTATTAAAATATTTAAAACTAATACATTAAAATATCAACACTCCATTTCGGACTATCCGGAATGAAACTTGCGAAGGTACAAAAAAAGTGGTTATGTGAGGTGGATTCCGAAGCAAATTATTTGCTTAATTCTTCCGGCTCCTCCGGACCGGTCCCTTTTTCCGGAACGGACTGCCTGTAGGGCAGCAAAAACAGGAAGAGGCTGTTGAAAAAGGCGAACAGCGTCACGCCGTCCTGCCGCTCCATCGGGTCATCGGTCATCATGGATACCAGGAAGATAAGCAGGAAAACCATGTAAAGCGCATTGCGGAAGCGACCGGTGGCAAACGGCGGGTAAAGCAGGGCGAAGAGAATGAGCACAAGCCCGATGATGCCGAATGAGATGGCAAAGGAGAGATACTGGTTGTGGCTGCGGATAAGCACGCCCCTGACCGGTGAATCCTGTTTGAACAGGTCCAGTCCGAGCGCATCCTTCACGTCACCGGTGCCGGTGCCGAACAGGGGATGCCTGATGAATGTTATCCATGATATCCGCCACATTTCGAACCGTCTGGGGATGCTTCCGCCCACCTCATGGTGGTGGAAATAGAGGTCAAGGTCCCGAATGGTCTCGTAATATCTCGCCTCAAGTCCTGAACGGGTGTAGCTCACACTGGCCATGCCGTTTTCGATGGCCTGTATGTCCCTTGGCGTAAGTTGCGCCAGCCCTGCACTGTCCTTGCGCAGCCCTTTTGAGTTAAGATACCTGATCAGCGTATGGCGGATGGTGTGGTTGCTGTCGGCGGAGAGGCCGTCATAAGGCAGTGCGCTGCACCGGTTCCAGGCATCGGCCAGCTCCTCCTCGCAGACATAGGCGTAGACGCATTGCCCGTGTTCAATGTAGGGATGTTCCACCGGAAAGGTGTATGGCCTTCCGTTGGCTGTAAGGCAGTTGGCCTGCGGCTCCGCAGTCGGTTTTGTGTACTGCCGGAACGAACGGGTGAATCCGCACACGGCGGCAACAGCCGCTGCCGCTATCAGCAACGGGACACCTATGCGGACAGCACGGCATGGTTCCCTTAATGCGGTGCGCACCAGCAGGTAGAGCATGCATAACAATCCGAGGGTAAGGGCGGTCAGCGCACCGATATGGAGGCTGATGCCGGCAAGCCATGCCATTGCAATTGTCAGAAGGATGATGGGCAGGATCCGTTTCCCATTTTTTAATTCATTGCGCGTCAGATATAGTGCGACAAAGAATCCGAAACAGAGGTTTAGTTCGAACCGGATGTAGGAGATGTGCATGGCCACCTCGCGTTTGTCGGTGATTTCCGGATGGCGCAGCAGGTGTATCCAGCCGATGAGTGCCGATGCGCAGACGGCGAAAAGGTAAAGCTTCAGCAGTGCATGCCATTCCCTCTTTTCCAATGGGGGAGTGGTTGCGAAAATGAGTGGCAGCAGCAGTAACGGCAGTTTTATTGTGAGGTCGGTGACAGCATAGGGGAGGTTGCTGGTGTATAGAAGTCCGGCTACATGCACAGCGTAGGGGAGCAGACATATCCAAAGTATGCTGTTGTGGCGCATCCGCTGCCATTTCCAACGGAAATTCCCTTCTGCCAGCCAATTGGCCGAAAGCAGAACCAGTCCGATGCTCATCAGCGGGCGGCAAAAGGGGATGCCGGTCACGAAAAACAGGAGCGAAAACAGGAAAATATGACGGTGGATGCGTTCCCGGGACATGAGTGTGTTATTTGGCGCTTAGTATATTGTGGTATTCCTTCAGATCCGGCTGGCCGAACAGCGTGCGGACAGTCTCCATGCAGGGGTCGTATTGCAGCGCGGCCTCGGACTCACCCTTCTGATAGTAGTAGCGTCCGACGATTTCGACGTGGAGCATTTCGGAAATCTCCTTCCGGTATTTCTGCAGGTCGGTAGCCTTATCCTTCCCGATGGCATTTTTCAGGGACTGCAGTTCGGACTGCAGTATCCTGTCGGTCTTGTCCTCCTTCGCCGCCTCCTCAAGCTGCTTCATCGCCTTTTCGGTAAATGTTTCGTATACAATGTTCCGCTTCTCTACAAACTGCACGAAATCGGCGTACATGGCATCGGTGAAGGCAAACTCGGAGACGGGCGGGATTGTCTTGTGCTGCAGCCGGTATTCGTTTGCATAGTTGAAAATCATCTTCTGGGAGATAAGTGCAAGCAGCACGGTGCTGTACGGTTCCGGCTTGACCTTCATGTCAGGCTCCACGCCGCCATAGTCGTATACGGTGCGTCCATGCCTTGTCCGGAAGGCTGTGGCGTTCGAGTCGGCCTTGCGCAGGTTCACTCCGTTGCTGTCCTTGTGCTGGTAGTCGATTTTCTGGATGCATCGTCCGGAGGGGATGTAGTATTTCGAAACTGTCACCTTGAGCTGGCTGTTATAGCTCAATGGCAGTACATTCTGGACCAGTCCCTTGCCATAGGTGCGCTCCCCGATGATGACGGCCCTGTCCAGATCCTGCAGGGTTCCGGCCACGATTTCGGAGGCGGAGGCGCTGTGACCGTCCACCAGCACTGCAATGGGTATCTCCTTGTCTATCGGTTCGCTTGTGGTATAAAACTGCTGGTTCAGATGCTGCTGCTTGCCTTTTGTGCTGACCACAAGCTCACCCTTGGGGACAAACAGGCTGACAATGTTCACCGCCTCGTTCAGCAGGCCGCCGCCGTTGCCGCGCAAATCCAGAACCAGATAGCGCATCTGCTGCTCCTTCAGCTTCAGAAATGCCTCCTTGACCTCCTTGCCCGCATGTTCGGTGAATTGGGCCAGCCGGATGTAGCCGATGCCGTCCGACAACATGCCGGTGTAAGTGATGGAGGGAAGCTTTATCTCCTTTCTGGTAATCTCCTTTACGATGCTGCCCTTGTGTCCGTAAGGCTGGATTGTCAGCTTGACGGTCGTTCCGGGCTGACCTTTCAGGGCTGTGCTGACATCCGAGACGGTTTTTCCACGTATCGGCTTGCCGTCAATTGCAAGGATGCGGTCTCCCGCCTGCAGTCCGCTCTCCATGGCGGGGGTGTTCTCATACGGTTCGCTGATTATCACATAGTCGCTGTCCTGCTGTATGAGCGCACCGATGCCGCCGTACTGTCCTGTGGTCATCAGCCGGAACTCCTCCAGGTCCGATTCGGGATAGTATACGGTGTAGGGGTCGAGTTCATCCAGCATGGCGTCGATTGAGGTCCGCACCAGATCCCCGACATTAATGTCGTCCACGTAGTTTTCGTTCAGCTGCCGGAGCAGGGTGGCGTAGATGTCCAGATTTTTGGCGATCTCAAAATCGTTCCTGACGAAACTGAGGCTGCCGCAAATCAGGAGGACAACGGCGAAAATGCGTATGGATCTCTTCCGTTTATGGTTCATATTTCAGTGTTTTGCAGACTTTCGTTGGCTTTTGCCACTTTCTGTTTGAGCGATTCCTTGAAGGTGACAAGCTTGTCGTAAATGGCCGCATCGCCGGTGGCAATCATCTCCAACGCAAGGATTGCTGCATTTTTGGCACCGTTCAGCGCGACTGTCGCCACCGGAATGCCTGAAGGCATCTGCAGGATGGAAAGTATTGAATCCCATCCGTCAATGGAGTTGGATGATTTGATGGGAACACCGATGACCGGTATGGCCGTATATGCTGCAATCACTCCGGGCAGGTGGGCCGCACCGCCAGCACCGGCTATAATCACCTTCACACCGTTGCGACGGGCGTTTTGGGCATATTCCATCACCAGTTCTGGTGTGCGGTGTGCGGAGAGCGCCTTTATTTCAAAATCCACACCCATCTCCTTGCAGAAGAGGGCCGCCTCCTTCATGACGGGCAGGTCTGATGTGCTGCCCATGATAATGCTGATTGTCGCCATTTCTTTATCTCTTTTAATATTAATCAGTTGTAAGTAAAAATCTCTTTTCTTCCATCAGGAGGAAAAGATGCAAAAATAACACTTTTTGGTGAAAGAACTGCCGTTTTTGCCGCAATTCATGTGATTTTGTTTGCAGTTGTTTGGAAATCAGTCCGCTTTTTTTCCTGTTGACGCGGATATTGCCAAAGCTGCCAGCTGTTGTACAGGTTCTGCCAGATGCTGTGGAATGCGACATATACGGCGGCTAACGGAAGCAGGTACATGTTTGCCATCCAGATGCCCATGGCGGAGTTTTTCTGGGCCAGCATCTGTCCGCCGGCCGCAGTGTCGCCGTAATGTTTCCCGATCCGTTTCCCGACGGCGAACTGCACCACACACATCAGCAGTGACAAAATGCCCAGATACAGGATGTTTTTGCCGTTGCCGCTGCCTTCCAGGAAGATGTAGTCAATGGTTTTCCCCAAGGTGAGCAGCAGGGCGGCGGCCCAAAGATAGAATGCAACCCCCTTGTACCGAGCGATGCGCCGGTTTGCTGACGGCCAGCACTTCTGCAGCAGCCATGCCAACAGGAACGGAACAGCCAGAACGGATGCGATGTGCATGAAAATCATTGTGAATGATTCCAAAAACGGCATTGACTGACGCTGTCCGACAAAGGAAAAGACGATTGGGGCTGCGAATGCCACAAGCAGGTTGTCCGACATGGTGTAGCTGACCACCGTCTGACGGTTGGCGCCCAATGCGCAGGCCACCACTGAAACGCTGGCCGCCACCGGACAGAGAACCCCGATGAGCAAACCTTCGGCAAGCAGCTCGTTCCCGGTCAGCAGACGGATTGCGGCATATCCGCCCGTGCTGGCCGCAAGTTGGAACAGCACAATCCAACCCTCCAGTTTGGAGGGACGCAAATGGCGGATGTCCGCTGCGCAGAAGGTGAGCAGCAGGATGCTGAAAATCAGATATGGTGTGAGAAAGTTCAGGATCCCGATCCAGCGATGCAGCAGCACTCCCAGCACGATGGCCGCCGGAAGCACATAGGGACGGATTTTATTCTGCAGGCTCATTCCTATTTACGGATGCGATCAGTCGCGCAGGATTTCAAATGAATAGTCATCGGTGAAGCGGATAATGGTGGAGGCCTTCATGTTCTCCACCGTGCCGAAAACCGGATTGACAATGTAGTCCATGTTTTTTTTGATATCCTCACTTATTTCCCGGAAATGGGTGGGGGTGGGCTCGCCCGAAATGTTGGCCGAGGTGGAGACTATGGGATGTCCGAGAAGGCTGATCACCTTGCGGCAGAATTCGTTGCTGGTGATACGGATTCCTATGCTCCCGTCGCTTGCCACCAAGTTGGATGGCAGGTTTTTGATGTGCGGGTAGATGAATGTGGTCGGCTTGTCGGTCTGGCGGAGCAGGTCCCATGCGATGAGCGGGACATGCTGCGTGTATAGCGACAGCTTTTCCGGCTCGTCCAGCAGAATGAGAAGGCTCTTGCTCAGACGCCTTTTCTTGATTTCATAGATTCGGTTTACGGCTTCCGCGTTTGAGGCATCGCATCCGATGCCCCAAATGGTGTCAGTGGGGTACAGTACAACGCCTCCCTTGCGCAGCACGTCGCAGGTGCGTATCACCTCTTCACTGATGTTCACGCTTCGTTCCATGGTGGGATATTTTGTATGATTTTTTCAATGGGAATGTCCCATGCGCAGCGGAAATGCTGTTCGGGACACTGTTTGTGCCCGTGAATTCCGCATGGGCGGCAGGGCAGCGGCAGGTCAGTCTCAATGATATGGATGTTCTCTCCGCGCGGTGCGAAGCCGAACTCCTTCACAGTGGAACAGAAAACCGCACATACGGGCGCTCCGACGGCGGCGGCCAGATGCAGTGGAGCCGAGTCGTTGGTGAAATTCATCTCCGCGTCCCGCATCAGGGCGGCGGACTGCAGCAGGGTCAGCGTGCCGCAAAGGTTGCGCATGTCGGCCTCCGGGCATGCGCTCCTGATCCGCTCGCACAGGGCGGAATCCTTTCCGGAACCCAGAAGGAAAATGCGGTAGCGGTGGTCCGCCTTATGGATAAGCTCTGTCCAACGCTCTTCCGGATATTGCTTGGTTTTCCATAGCGAGGCTGGGGAGATTGTCAGGTAGGGCTGCTCCTTATAGCCGGAGACCGCCTGCTCGTCGCTGTCGGTGGGGTAAAGGCGGGTCGGCGCGGCCTCCCCGTCGGTCAGGTGGGCAATCAGCCGCTGGTTCCGATCAGCTTCGTAAAGATATTTTTCGGATGATATTTCGTGCGGGACCGTGACGGTGAAAAAACGCGAGAATGGATTTTTGTCAAATCCGATGGTCGCCGCCGCGCCGCTCCGCAGGCAGATCCAGCCGGTGGCCGCGAACCGCTGCACATTTACAGCCACGTCGTAATGCCTTTTGCGGATGCTCCGTATCAGCCGGTGCATCTGCGCATACTTGTGCCTCTTTTTGTCCCATACATATAGTGTATGCAGGTAGGGATGGCCTTCAAACAGTGCGTCCGCGCCCTTCTGCACCAGCATGTCGATCTCGGCTGCAGGGTACTGACCGTGCAGCTTCTCCAGCAATGCTGTCGCCAGAATCGCATCACCCAACGACGCCGTCTGTATCACCAAACCCCTTTTCATCCACAAATATTTTTTCATGAATGGCCGCCGCATTGCGACGGCCCCTACTTCTTAAACTCTTTAAACTTTTTAAACTCTTAAACCTTTTAACGTTTTCTCACGAATGGCCGCCGCACTGCGACGGCCCCTACTTCTTAAACTCTTTAAACTTCTTAAACTCTTAAACCTTTTAACGTTTTTCATGAATGGCCGCCGCATTGCGACGGCCCCTACATCCATCTACCGTCCCTGTAGTTGTTGCAGCAAATTATCGCATTCCTCCTTGTGGGCGGGGAATTTTTTGCGGCTCTTTTCAATCAGCTCTCTGGCTCCCTGCGGGTTTCCGGTTTGTGCCATATATATGGCCGAATAGTAGTGCGCCGTAAAGGAACCTCCATTCTTTTCCAGACACTTGTCCATAATGACGCGCCCTTCGTGCGGATTGCCTATCTGCGCGTAGAGCATTGCCAGCTGGTAATAGTTCTCGGCGGAACGGGGATTGCTTGTGATTATCTGCCGTTTCAGATCAAATACGCGGTTCAGCAGCTCCTGGTTTCGGGTCTGCTGCATGGCGTTCATATATACATTTGAGGCGCTGTTCAGGAAATTCTCGCTGGGGCAGACCTTGACCAGATGGTCGGCGAACCAGAGCGCGCTGTCCGTTCTCCCCACGGCCTGGTAGAGCCCCATGATGCCTATGATGGCCGATTCGTTGTCGGGGTCGTTCTGGAGATACTGGCGGTATTTGGCTATTGCCTGCTGCACGGCGGACATCCTCTCCTCGCCAGTCGCATCGGGACTGTTAAGCTGTTGTGTCAGCTCGTATGCCTCAAAGTCCGATTTGTCCTTGCGCTCCAGAATGGCGCAGATGGGCTTGCCGTCCACCGTGATGGTATGAATGGTGTTTTTTGGTGGCCAGTAGCCCTGCTGCAGCTGGTATGCGCAGATGTAGGAGTTGACGATGATTGCGTAGTCCCAATCCTTGTTGCTGCGCTCGTAATAGCGGAGGTAGCGGGTGGTGTAGTAGCGGTCGGTGTCGTGGCGCAGTGTCCAGCCAGATTGTGGCGGCGCGGGTGCTGTGCTGGTAGTAGTCGGTCTCGTAGTAGCCGTAGCATTTGTTCAGGCATCCGGCAAACTCGTTGTAGTACACATATTCGTGCGGGTGGTTCTTGATGATGTGGATGAGCGGGAGCAGCAGCAGCAGTCCTGTCACCACGTAGGCGATTATGCGGCTGATCTTGTTCTTCATCAGGTCGTAGATGCCTTCCCAGCCCATGCCTGCGGCCGCCACCAGTAGCGGATAGGTGAAGAGCACATGCCTCCAGCCGCCGTAGACGTTCGAGTGTTTATAAATAATGTAGAATACTGGGAAGAAGAATGAGAAGAAGGCGATGAAGAGCACCTGCGGGTCAACCCGCTTCCACAGCCGTTTTATCAGCAGGAAGAAGGCCGCAAGCCCAACAAGCACCGCAACAGGTATGCTCATAAGCATGTATTTGGGCAGGTAGTACCAAGGCGCGTCGGTTGACATGATGTTGCCACCCTCAAAAATCTGCCGCAGGTTGGTGGCGAAATGCTCCATCATTTTCAGTGATTCGATGGGATGGTGGATCGGGTCCTTCATGGCGAAAGGCCAGAAAATAAGGCTGATGAAATATCCCGCTATGGAAACGAGCAGCAGTTTCCCCGCCAGGATGCAGGCCTTTTTCCAATAGTCGCCGCCGCTCCAGTTCTTTTTCTCCGGATTGCTGAAGAAATACCAGCATCCGCAGAAGAGGAAGAGGTAGGGGATCAGTATAAGGCCGCCGATACGCACGCTGTTTGCCAGCGCGATGCCCAGTGCGATGAAGACAAGCCTCTTGATGGAGGTCTTGGGCAGCTCCTGCACCAGCAGCATAATCTGATAGACGGTGAAGGCATATCCCAGGGCGAACGGCACATCCTTCGGGTTGTTGAAGGAATGTCCGATAAGGCGCGGGGATAGGAACATCAGCAGCAGTCCGAGGATTCCGGCGCGGTAGCCGCAGCTTCTCACCAGGAACAGCCCGATGACCAGAATGAGGCAGGCGCCGCAGAGTGCGTTGAGCACATGCCGCACCTCAAACGGGTTGTCGCTGTTGAACCAACGGTTCAGGCAGTAGGTGAGGTTGTCGAACGACTGCCCGTAGTACTCCAGATGGGTCGGCTCGCCGTTGGCCTTCTTGACACCGTGCATGCAGGTGGTGTCGCCGTTGGCATAGTAGTCGTAAACATATCCGGCATGTTCATAGTTGACGAACTCATCACCGGAGATGCCGGAATTGAGGCTCATCAGCGGCATCGCTACAAAGATGGCGGCCGCCAGAATCCAAAAGATGAGTTTGAGGATTTTGGGCTGCTCGCGCTGTACGAACGGAGTGACCGGCGTCTGGTTTTTCTTTTGGTTTTGGACGGGCGCGTGTGTTTGTCTTGTGTTTTTCTTATCGTTTTTCATGGATATGAGTTGTGCTATTTGTTTTCCTCCTTTA
>CACYHG010000067.1:0-11249 GCA_902774175.1 uncultured Bacteroidota bacterium | reverse complement strand
ACCTCCTGCGCAGTTTCAGCAGCTCCAGCGGAGTGCGCAGGAAATCTTTTGTCTTCAGTCTGGTGTCGCCCTTTTCAATCCAGGTGTCCAGCGGATATTCGAAGCATTTGTCCATGCAGGCCTCGTATCCGTAGGCGATGATTATGCGCGCGAAAATCTCCACATCGAAGAACCATGGGCTCATGAAACGCTCTTTCGTGACAGTTTCGGCCACATCCTTCCGGAGAATCTTGGCACCGCACTGCGTGTCATAAACCGGCAGGCACAGTATGCGCGACACGGCGGTGGCGAAGGTGCGTCCCATGTAGTGGCGGAGCGGTTTGCGCCGGATGTTGCTGCCCAGACGCTGCACCCGCGAACCGCACACCATGAGCAATCCCTCCTTCTGTTCCACGACCTGCATGAACCTGTCAATCTCCTCCAGCGGAGTGGCAAGGTCGGCGTCGAAAAAGCCGATGTGGTCGAACTCAAGGTGGGCGAGGGCGTACCGGAAGGCAGCGTGGGTGATGTTGGCCTTGCCCTGGTTCTTTCCTCCGTCAAAGACGTGGGCCTGCGGGTATTTTTCGGTCAGTTTCAGCAGCATCTCCAGCGTGCCGTCGCGGCTCCCGTCGTTGGCGAAGAGAAACTGTACCTCCGGACGGGCTTCGAAATAGTTCCGGAACTCATGCTGGGGAAGTCTTTTTTCCTCATTGTAGCAAGGGATTACAACTAAAGTTTTCATCGTATCGGTGGTTGTTTTCTAATGAAACTGCAATCTGCAAAAGTAGCATTTTTTTCAATGCGGGAAAGCACCCGATATTTTTTTCTTTTTTTCCTATAGTAATTTTTTTTTTTAATGCTAATAAAAAATGTGAAAAATTTTTTTCATTTTAGTGTGAGAAATTTGGTTCCCCAAGCGTATTATATATAGTGAGGGGGCATAAAATGCACCTGTCGAATTTTGGTTTAATTATTAATTTTAAAAAATAAGGTGATGAAAAGTCTGTTTTTGTTTTTGACCTTAATTGTATGGGGAGTTGTCTCGGCACAGCCTGTCTTTATTGCGAATGAGCACTTTTCCTCCAAAGTGCCGCAGGGTTGGACAGTGAATCCGGTATCCCAGCCGACATCCCTGTCCTGGACCCAGGATACGGATCTTTACGTGAGCGCTTCCTATGCACCCCATGCCCACATCCCTTTCCAAAGCGGCGACAGCATCGAGCTCATCACGCCTTTTTTCAATTGTAACAGTTACCCTTACGTCATGCTCCGCTTCCATCAGATCTGCAAGGTGCTTCCTTCGGATTTCTGCAGGGTGTACTATCAGGAACAGCAGCTGGGCAGTCCCTGGAAGATGTTGCCGGCGGATGCCTATACGGGATCTGCCGTTTCGTACAAAAACGGCCTTTGTTTCCATCACGCCTCCTATACTGACTGGGAACCCGGCGATACCGCGCGCACACCGACCAATACCTGGTGGAAGGAAGAGACCTTCGATTTGAGCGATTATGCGAGCTATACCACCCTGCGTTTCAAGTTTGTGCTGAAAAAAGGGAGTTTCATGGGTTCCATTTTCGCCAAAGGATGGTATATCGACGATTTCCAGCTTTTGGGCGCCTTATATCCCATCAAGCCTCCTTTGGTGGCTTTCCGTTCCAATTTGTCCGACACCCAGTTGAGTGTCGGTCCCTTTGTTGTGACGGCCGCAGTGGCCTCCCGTTCGGGAATAGGACTTTATCACCCCTATCTCCGCTATACCGCCGCCCGGGGGAATACGGTGAAGACGGATTCCATCCGCATGGTGAACCGGGGAGGGGACACCCTTTGGGAGGCGGTCCTTCCCCAGCATGAGTACGGAACCACGCTTCAATACAGCATTGTCGGAAGGGATTCCGGCGGTAATACCGCAACGGTTTCCTCCTACCTCTACCTCAAATACGCCAAATCATACGACAGCTGTTCCGCTGCCGTCGTTTCCCTGGAACGTCCGGAGGGTACGGCATCCTCCCCTCAGACGGTGACGGTCCGGATAGCCAACCGGGGGACAAAGCCTTTGCTCAGTGCGGAAGTGGGGTGGTCTGTCAATGGGGTGAAGCAGCCTTCCCTGCGGTACAGCGGTTATCTCCCCTGCGATTTTCAAGACACCCTGACTTTGGGCAGTTACATCCCCAAACTCGGGGATGTGGATACGTTGACGGTATGGGTGGGGAAGCCGAACGGCGTAACGGACACCTATACCCGGGACGACACCCTGCAGCGCATGGTGGTGGGTTGCGGGAATCATGGGGCTGCCCCCGTCATTTCCGTCGGAGCGAAATCCTTTTTTCCCACCGTTACCGCCGCTTTGTCCGCCTTCAGCTCCTGTCTGACCAGGGGCATTGTCCTGGAAATCGATTCCGGCCATTATGCGGGCTTGCAGTTTGACCGGCTCTCCGGAGTTTCGGATTCGGCCCGCATTGTCATCCGCTCCGCTTCGGGAAAGGCCTCCGATGTGGTGTTTTCCGGAACCTATGGAATGGAACTGTCCCGTTCCTCCCATCTGGTTTTCGAAAACCTCACCTTCCAGGGCAGCAGCATAGGGGTGAAACTCTCTAACTGGTTGGAGGATGTCTGTATCCGGGGCTGCCGCATCCTCACTTCGACAACGGGTACTTCCTCCTCCTGCCGTGCGGTCTCCCATGATAATTATTCAGGTTCCGGCTGCCTGAACAATGTCCGGTTTGTCGGTAACACCATTACGGGTGGCTATTACAACATGTATTTTTACTACAGTGCCGTCCGATTTGACAGTATCATGCGCTCATCCGTCTACATTGACAGCAACGAGATGAGCGAGGCCTACTCTGCCGGCGTGTATGCCGAATACTATACCCGTTTTGTACGGATTTCCCATAATATGATCACCAACCGCAACGGAGTTGAGAATTTCAGCGGGATCAGGATTGTGGAATACAACCGTGCGGACAGCATCCTCGCCAACCGCATCCGTCTGAACACCCGTTCCAATGCATACGGCATTTACATGAGCAACTACGTCAACTATCCCAACTACAAATTCGTCATGGCGGCCAACAACGACATTCGGGTGGAAGCCGGTAACAAGGCCTATGGTGTTTACGAGAAGGATTACATGTACATGAGCTATTATCACAACACCATTTACGCTGTCTCGCCCAACGGCTATGCCTACGGAATCTACAACGCGGCCGTCCACGGGAATATGAAGAACAACCTGTTGTGGACCGATTCGCCCAACGGCTATCCCGTTTACTATACAGGTGTCAGCTACATCAACAAGGACGGTGCCCGGGACTATAACTGCTATTACGACAAGAACGGGATTATCGGTTATGCCAACGGCGGTGTCCGCCGTTCCATAGCTGCCATGACCGCATTGGACACCTTGCAGGATCTCCATTCCGTCACGCTGTTGCCGAAACTAAAAAACAGCCAGTCAGCGGATTTGAAGGTGGAAACCGATTCCCGGCTGGTGGCGCCTTACCTGCCGTTAGTACCCCGGGACAGGGAAGGAAGGCTCCGTTATCCCCAAACCCTCATCGGCGCATACGAAAAGGAACCCGTGAAACTGGATGCCGCTGTAGCGGCTGTGGTGAACCCTTCCTTCGGGCTCGGTTCGCAGAAAGTTTACGTGCGTCTGTCCAACAGCGGTCAGGACACCCTGGACTCCCTGCGGGTCTGCAGCCGGATCAACGGGGTGCTCAACCCTGAGGTTTCCTGGTCGGGAAGCCTCCCGGCAGGAGCCGATACGGTGCTGGAAGTGTGTACGGCCAATATCTCACGGCCGGGACCTTTTTCCCTGACGGTATGGCTGGTTTCCGTCAACGGTGTCCAGGACATGTTTGCCGGCAACGACACGCTGTCCCTGACGGCATCCGTCTGTATGGGAGGATGGAGCGGCACCTACACTTTGGGCGGAGTTTCACCCGATTTCGCCACCTTGGATGAATTCCTGAACCTGTTGTCCATCTGCGGCCTCTCGGGGCCGGTCACTTTGAAGCTGCGTTCTGGCATCTATTCGTGCTCCAACCTGCAGGGGCCTTTTAAAGGGAGCAGCGTCGTCAACACTGTCACCCTGATGCCCGATTCCACCGCCACGGTCACTTTCCTCGGGAGCGGGCAGACACCGGCTTTATCCCTGCAGGACCTTTCCCATTGGGTTTTCCGGGATCTGACGTTCGGGGATACTGTCAACGGGAAAATCGGGGTTTCCATGAGCGGTGGAGTGGACAGCGTGCTGTTCATCGGCTGCCGGATGTATGCCGAAACAAATGCCAATTCCCGGGCTTTGGTTTACAATAATGCTTCTGCCAAAGGCTACGTCAAGCGCCTGTATTTGGTGGGGAACACCATTGTAGGAGGGTATTACAATCTGTTTTTCTCCTATACGGCCGGCACTTCGGCCGACTGGAACGGCTCCCTCATCTATATCGACAGCAATACGATGCGCGGTGCCTATTACGCGGCTTTGAATGCGGAATATAACTGCCATCTGGTCCGTATCGCCTCCAACACCATCACCAACGGCAGCTTAAGTCAAACTTTCTACGGGATGTGCTTCAAAGAAAACATCCGGCTGGACAACATTATCGGAAACCGCATCCGGCTGAACACCCCGGAGAATGCCTACGGACTGTATTTCAATTACTATGTCAACTATCCCGATTACAAGACGGGGGTGGTGGCGAACAACGAAATCATCC
The DNA here is from genome assembly GCA_902774175.1 of uncultured Bacteroidota bacterium. Lineage (GTDB taxonomy): Bacteria > Bacteroidota > Bacteroidia > Bacteroidales > WCHB1-69 > UBA1195. Next base: position 6,549 of record CACYHG010000067.1, on the reverse strand, counting down.
TCAACGGGAGCGGAACACAGTACGGTATCTGTGAGAGCGATTACATGTACATGAGCTACTACCATAACTCCGTCTTCGTCCGTTCCTCCAACGGCACCGCTTACGGCTTCTATAACAGCAATGTGCACGGGAATTTCAAAAACAACCTTTTGTGGACCGATGCCCCAAAAAGTTATCCGGTGTATTACACCGGGGTCAGCTACATTCACAAGGACGGTCCCCGGGATTACAATAATTACTACAGTCCGGACGGTATGGTCGGCTATGCCAATGGAGGCTATCGGAGGTCCGTCTCCGAACTGGCTGCCCAGGATACCCTTCAGGACAAACATTCCGTTTCCCTGGCGGTGAAAACCGTCAATTCCGGTTTAACCGATCTGAAAGTGGAGCCGGACTCCCGTCTGGTCATGCCGCGTTTGCCGCTGGTGACGGACGATATCGATGGAAAAATGCGGTCAGTTTACACCATGGCGGGAGCGTACGAGCGGGATCCCCTGACTTTAGACGCCGGTCTCCAGGATTTCGCGCACACCCGTTTCGAGGCCGGAAGCCAAACCGTCTATGTCCGATTGATTAACATGGGTTTGGACACCCTTACTTCCGTGCGGATCGGCAGTCGGGTGAACGGAGTGCTCAACACTGAGGTTACTTGGACGGGAAGTCTGGCTATGATGGAGGATACAATATTGAAAATCTGTTCGATGAACATCGCTCCACTCTCTTCAGTCCAATTGTCGGTATGGCTTGTTTCCGTGAACGGGAAAAAGGACATGGACGTGCATAACGACACGCTCTCAATTATGGATATACTGTGTTCCGGAGGTATGAAGGGAACCTTCACCCTGGGAGGCGCTTCTCCCGACTTTGCTTCTTTGGAAGTGTTTCAATCCCTGTTGTCCCGCTGCGGACTGTCTGGACCGGTCACATTGAAAATCCGTTCCGGACACTACAGTACAGTTTCTTTCACAGGGCCTTACAAAGGCAGCAGTGCGGTAAATACCGTCACCCTGATGCCAGATTCCGGAGCTGTCGTGACATTTCTCGGAAACGGGAACACTCCGGCACTTTCGGTCAGGAACCTGTCCGATTTTGTTTTCCGCAATCTGACCATAGGGGATACCCTGAGCGGGAAAAAGGGATTGAATCTGGAAGGCAGTATGGAGCGGGTGTACTTCCGCCACTGCCGTTTCTATTCCAGCACCACGGGCAGGGATACATCCTACCGCGCCGTTTCCTACCTGAATACTGCAAATTCAGGTTATCCGGTGGATTTGCATTTGGTTGGCAACACCTTTGTTGGCGGCTATTACAATCTCTATTTCTTTGGCATCGCCGTGAATGAGTCCAATCTGCCGTATTCCTCCGTCTACATTGACAGCAATGTGTTGAGCGAAGCCTATGCGACGGCCATGTGTTCTGAAATGTACTGCCATCTGGCCAGCATATCCTGCAACCGGATAACCAACCGCAGCAACTGCTCCAGGTTCTACGGTATGCGTTTTTTTAATTACCAGCGCATTGACCGGATTGTCGGGAACCGCATCCATCTGAACACTTCGGGCGAGGCCTACGGAATCTATATGCGCTACTACGTCAACTATCCCAACTACACCACCGGCGTTACGGTTAATAACGAGATCATTCTTTCGGGGAGCGGAAACAAATACGGCGTATATGAGCAGGATTACATGTACATGAGCTACTACCACAATTCCATCTATGTGCGGATCAGTTCCGGAACCGGCTACCCATATTACAATGCGGCCGTCCACGGGAAAGTAGAAAACAACATTTTCGCCGTGGATGCTCCCTCCGGCTATGCGGTCTGCTATACGGGAGTGAGCTACATCCACAAGGACGGCAACCGCGACAACAACTGTTATTACAGCAGCACCGGAAACATCGCCTATGCCAATGGCAGTGCCCGGAAAAACCTTGCCGATCTGATAGCGCAGGACAACCTTCAGGACGATTCCTCCATTGTGGGAACCCCGTTATTCTATGATTATCCCCATAGTCTGAAACTAAAGGACTTCGGTAAATTCACCTGTCCGAGTAAGGTCTCATATCCCACCGATATCCGGGGAATAGTCCGTACCAGTCGGACCACCATGGGTTGTTACGGCGACAGCATCATCGACGGGGTGGATCTGATGCTGGCCTTGCTTTCACCCGTTTCTGCCGATTCCGGATACCGCTGCTACAGTGATTCGGAGACCGTCTGCGTGGCGGTACGGAACATTGGCTTCCGTACTGCGGATTTCGGTATTTCACCCTTGCGGCTGACACTGACCGTCAGCGGTCCCGTCACCTACCGTAAGGATACCGTCATTTCATCCGGAAGTCTGGTTTGCTCGGAGTCGGACACCCTGGTTCTGGGTACAATCCCCACTATTGGGAGCGGCTCCTACCTTCTGCACCTTTCCCTTGCGCATTCCGCCGATGTGTTGCCGGCCAATGACACGTTGACCTGCACGTATAGGGTGGACCGCATCCGGGTGCCTTATGACCAGCAGTTTGTCAGTACGCCAATGGAAATCACAACGTTTGATGTGTCCGGCAGCTGTTCCTGGCAGCTTTCTTCCGGTAGCGGGACATGTCCGTCCCTGTCACCGGTCTTTGGCAGCCGTTGCCTGATGTTCCCCGGTTATAACCATTCGGGCAGTATCTCCAATGCCGTGCTCAACGCCGTCAACATCAGGGACTGCATCCATCCCCAGTTGAAGTTCTGGTATGCCCATTCCCGCTTTACCGGCAGTTACGACATGCTGTTGGTGTCCGTGACCGTGGATCAGGGGGTCACCTTGATGGAATTGGGGCGCATTCTGGCTTCCGATACGGCAGACTATTGGAAAGAGTATGTTTTCGATTTGTCCGCCTTTACCCAATACGAATGTATTTCCATTGTGTTCCAGGCTGTCGGCTTCGGCGGATGCAATCAGAAAATCGATCGGATATGCCTTACCGCCGAACAGAATGCGGGGTTGTATTGGAGGAAACCCCTCCTGGACAGTCTGGATATCTGCTCCCTCTCCGTCCATCCTTTGGAACTGGTGCTGGTAAACGACCATGCGGTGGACATCCGCCTGGAAAACGACACCGTCCGGGCCTTCCTCAGCGGGGCGGTCCAGCGGACTATCGAATACGTCTATACCGGGACACTGCCGTCGAAGGGGGCTGATACCCTGACCCTGGATACCGGGATGGATTTCTCGGCCGGCGGCCGGTATATGCTGGAGGCTTTCCTGCAGTCCCGGGACAACAATCCCTCCGATGACACCCTGAGGGATACCTTGGACATCCGTCCATCTTTGGTTTTGAGTGAGGTTTCGGGTGTGGATACCCTGCATCCCTACCATGAAAACGACACGCTGTGGATGACCGTCGTTTTGCGGAATACCGGCAACATTCCGGTCTCCGACCCCGTTGTCCGGGTGGAAGTCAACGGGACAACGGCTTTTTCCGATACCCTTCTGCATTTTCTCCGGGCGGGGGACAGCCTTCGTCAGACGCTGCGGCTTCCAGTAACGGTTCCCGCAGTGACGGAGGAACAGCCATTTTTCATGGTGGAAGCCGACTTGAGTTACGCCTGCCGTCCCGGTGTTACAGATTCCTGCATCCTCATTGTTCCGGTGGAGATCCCGGATACTGTGGATTTGGCTTTACTTGACCTGCTTTATCCTTCCGCTTCCGACACACTGTCCGGACTTGTCGAGGTGTCGCCCCTGCTGAAGGCCGCCAACCGGGGAAATCTGAAGGTGGAAGAAATCCACTGCCATGTGGAAATTTACGATTCCTCCGATGTTCTGCTGTCTCATAAGATCGGATACATTTCCGGTATGGAGAAGCGGACGGAGCTGGAGATACCGTTGTCCCCCTTGAAATTCCAAATCCCGGATTATACCGGTTCCTACCGCATCCGGATATATCTGCAGGCTCATCCGTCGGATATCGATTACACCAACGATACCCTTTGCCTGATCCGGGCTTGCCGTCAGTCCGTCCAGGACACTGACGGTTTAGCCGAGCCCGTCGGCTGCGCGTGGACTCTCGGGCAGAATCTTCCGAATCCGGCTGCCGGGCAGACGCGGATTCCGTACCGCGTGCCCAAGGAGGGTGGCGCCGTGCTGTTCCTCTACACTGTACACGGTCAGCTGCTGCTACGCGAGGAGGCGTGGATTCCCGCCGGCGACGGATGCTGGGAATTGGATATCACCGCATTGGGTGCAGGCATATACTACTACACCATGAAGTTCGACGGGCAAAAGCAGACCCGTCGGCTGGAAGTCGTCCGATAAGGATGAAATTTATTTTGGAAAATCGGAAAAAGCTGTGGCTTTTCTATGTACTTTTGCAGCTTGATTTCCGGACATGAATGTGGCTGTGGTTTTAGCGGGCGGTATAGGAAGCCGCGTGGGCGGCGATGTCCCCAAACAGTTTTTGGAACTGGAGGGGCGTGCCGTCGCGGCTCCCGTCGTTTGCGAAGAGGAACTGCACCTCCGGACGGCTTTCAAAATAGGCTCTGAACTCCTCCTGCGGCAGACGTTTTTCCTCGTTGTAGCAGGGTATTACAATGAGTGTTTTCAGCATGATTCGTTTATGATGTAAAATTTTGCAAATTTCCAAAATAAATCAATACGGATGCCGTGACGCCAGAATTTTTCAACTTTTTCGGAATTATTCGCCGATAATAATTCGGCGAATAGGCCGGACAATCGCCGAAGAGGGCGGACGCAGTACAAACTATTCGTTGTTGTTGTCGTTTTTGATGTAGAGACGTAGCCGCTACGTCTCTACTACCTAACAACACTCATCTTCCTTACAATCCGCTGCCCTTTGTATTCCATACTGTAATAATATATTCCAGCTGCACATCCGGAGGCGTCCAGCGTGATGCGGTTTTCACCCGCTACGGCTTGGATTGTCCGCCTGTGGACAACCTGCCCGTTAGCGGTCATGATGCAGAACACGACCTCGTCATCCTGCGGCAGGCGGAACGGGATTACCGCTTCACTGCCCGCCGGGTTCGGGATGTTCTGCCCAAGGCTCCAGTCAAAACGCTCCGCATCGCGGATGCCCACGCTGTCGCGGTAGCAGCGGAACTGCCTGGCGAGGGTGTCGTTGCTGCGGATGCTGTCGCCGTCAAAGGCCTCGACGTAAGCCCTCAGGGTGTACTGGCCGGTATAGTCCGGCACCCTGTAGGTCATGGTGAACTGGTGGTTCTTAGTCTCGTTGACAGCCATGTGACTGATGTTCTCGCTGATGCTCTCCACCACGCGGTTGCTGTCGTTTACCACGTCCACATGCAACAGCACGTTTTCAACCGCCATGTTGCCGATATTGGCGATACGGACGGAGGGGGCGAGCTTGGTCTTGCCCAGGGCCTGCGCGGTGGTTGTAATCTCCAACACCTGGATGTCGATGGAATCGGGAATATCCACGTTGCCTATGATCTGTATCGAATTGTTATTGTTGTCGGCATCGCAGGGGAGTTCGGCCTTCAGTTCGAAAAAGTAGTAGGGTTGGTCCTTGTTTACAAACGGCACGGTGAATGCTTTGCTCATCGGGTGGATGATGGTGTCGCCGGCACCCAAACGTTTGTGGACGGTGTCGGACAGCACCACGCTGCCGTCAATGCTCATGTGCAGGATTACATTGTCAACAGGTATGTTGCCGTTGTTGGTGACAATGGCCGTGACGGCCACCTGCTCCCCACCCAGTTTGTGCATCTGGTCATCCAAACCGAGCACGGTGTCAATTGCGATGTCCTGCATGATGAAGCTGGAGTCGCGGGTGGTGTCGTTGGCGGTATTGTCGTCAAAGGATTGCATATAGGCTTCAAGGCAAATTTTGCCGTTGACGGAAAGGTTTATCTGTCCGAGTGTGACTGTGTCGCTCTCCAGGCCGCCCAATTTCTTGTTGTACACATATTTTTTGTTGTAGTTGACAGCACCTGTCACATTCAGCGTGAGGGTGTCGTTGTACAAAGCGATGCCCATAAGTGTTTCGTTGTGCAGAACGGCCTTGATGTCCACCGGCGTGTTGTCACAGGCGGTCCGTTGTTTGAGGTCAATCGGAAGGAGCTCGAATGAGGCGTCCTTTTCGGCAGTGATGCGGATGCGGTCGATAGCTTGGTCGGAGCCGCCGAAACTGACGGCACGGAACAGGATTGAGAGGCAGCTCTGCTGGTTGAACGGTGTGAGGTCAATGTCGTACTGTTTCCAGGCAGTGGCGGTGTCAGCCACAGCAATGCGCCTGATTTCGGTAAGTGTGGCGCCGCCGTCGGTGGTCACGAATACCATCAGCATGTCGCCGGTTTTGCAGGCGGCATTGTGCGCAAACCAGAAACTCAATGTCGGATTTACGCAGTTGTAGATGTTTACAGCATTGAATATGGCATTTGCGCTGGAGCCGGGAACGCTGGCACCGGCGAATTCCAGCCGCCCAGTGCCGAAGCTTGGGGCGAGTGAGGGGTTGTTTCCGCTTCCCTGCCGGACCTCCCATTCGGTTTTTCCTGCCATGACGCTGCTGATGAATTCGGCCGGTACA
>CACYHG010000066.1 GCA_902774175.1 uncultured Bacteroidota bacterium | reverse complement strand
GCCGGAATCATACTGGCATTCAAAAAGAGCTGGATATGGGGCGGCCTGCTCTTCACGCTGGCACTGGGCCTGCAGATCCAGTTCAACCACATCCAGATAACCTTCTACACAATGATTGCGGCAGTGATACTTGGACTGGTATATCTGGTCTACGCCCTGCGTGAAAAACAGGCGGCTGGTTACTTCAAAGGACTGGCCGTTCTGTTGGTGGGCTGCGTTTTCGCCATACTGGGAAATGCCAGACAATTGTTTGTCAATAAAGAATACGCCAAATATACCATGCGTGGCGGCACCGAAATCAGTGTCAAGCCATCCGACCTGCATCCGACCGCAGCCCCTGCCGCAAAGGAGGAGAAAGTCTCTTCAGGCCTGAATCTGGACTACGCCTTCAACTGGAGCTATGGCAAAGGGGAAACCTTCACCATCCTGGTACCGGGCATGTACGGCGGCGGTTCCGGAGAAAGGGTCAGCGAGAACTCACAATTCTACCAGACTTTCCGCAGCAATATGGCCCCGCTATACTGGGGTGACCAGCCCTTCACTTCCGGACCGGTCTATTTCGGCGCCATAATCGTATTCCTGTTCGTGTTGGGACTCTTCATCGTAAAAGGGCCTGAACGCTGGTGGATAGGCATCGCCACACTGCTGGCAATCCTGATGTCGTGGGGGAAGAACCTTATCGGATTCAACGGCTTCCTTTTCCACCACCTGCCACTCTACAACATGTTCCGCACCCCGTCGATGAGCCTGGTGCTGGCAAATGTCTGCATGGTTCTGATGGCCATACTGGCTGTCAAGGCGCTGCTTGAGCACGAAGGGGACACGACCGGACTGAAGAAGGCACTGTACTGGTCAACAGGCATCACAGCAGGCCTTTGCCTAATTTTCGTCATATTTGCAGGCTCATTCTCCTACACAGGAGCATCCGACATCTCCATGGAACAGCAGTACGGACAGCACTGGCCCTCCATCTTCAGCGTCCTGCAGGCAGACCGCAAATCGCTGCTGGTCGGGGACTGCTGGCGTTCGATCGGTCTGATTTTAGCAGCCGCCGTCACTCTCTGGCTCTTCGTAACCAAAAAACTGAAGAAGGCCGGTATCCTGACCGCAGTGCTGGCATTGCTGATCACCTTTGACCTCTGGAATGTGGACCGCCGCTATCTGAATGAGGACAACTATGTGAACGAACGCACATCGAAGGAGCTGCAGCCGGCCGCATACGACCGGGACATCGACCAATTGGCCAACCATTTCGGCGACAAGGACTACCGCGTGTTCAACTACGCAGTAAACACATTCAACGACTCCTACCCCTCCGCATTCCACCACCAGATTGGAGGCTACCATGCCGCCAAACTGCGCCGCTATCAGGACATCATAGACTTCTATATTTCAGAAAACCTGAACATCAACATACTGAACATGCTGAACGCACGCTACCTTGTGGCTCCCGACCGCGAGCGCGGCTATATGGTGCAGCGCAATGAGGCGGCCTTAGGCAACGCATGGTTTGTCGATTCAATACAGTTGGTGGAGAACGCCAACGAGGAGATTCTGGCCCTTAACACACTGAATCCGGCGAACAAGGCAGTGGTCAACAGCAAGGAATTCGGCGACCAGCTGAAATTCAACCCAGAGCAGATTCGCCGCGACAGCCTCTCCTCCATCACAATGGAGCACCTCACCCCCTACAACCCCGACAAGGTGGTGTACCACAGCAAAACCGCCAAGGAACAGCTTGCAGTTTTCTCGGAAATCTACTACGCCCCCGACTGGTTCGCCTACATTGACGGCAAACCTGCGGATTACCTGCGCGTCAATTACATCCTGCGCGGTATTATGGTACCCGCAGGGGAACACACAATCGAATTCCGCAACGAGGCGCCCTCATTCCACCGTTGGGACAAGGTGAGTTTGGGAAGCTCGCTTGCAATGGTGCTGGTTATGGCGGGTTCGCTCCTTGTGTATTACAGGAAGAGACGGAAAAACTGAAAAAAGCGGCCATGAGCCGCTTTTTTTTTTTTTACACCACCTGGTTGGTTTTCCGGATATATATTGGTATCAGCTTCAGTGCCAAGCCGGGGCAACAGTGCAGCATCCTGTCCAGCATACGGACCGTACATTTTTTCCGGATATAGGGGTTTTTCGCAAAATCCGGCACCTGATGCAGCATTTCCGACCGAATCTCTCTTACAGTCTGTTTCTTAGGTTCTAAGGAATTGTACACATAGTTGAACACTGAGGTCAGGTAGCCCTTTTTGAAATAGATGAAGTCAATCTCATCCTTATAGTCAGCATACACACCTTTTTCCTTCAAAAAAGCCATCAGTGAGCGGAAAGTGGCCAAACGCTTCTGGTACTTGGTGCTGTCCTTGGTGGTGCAGACCGAACCGGGACGGATAAGGTAATGATAGAAAGGCTTGTCCACATGGGCCACCGAAGAGGCGAACAGGAGGCCACAGGTCACGAAATAGCTGTCGTCCGCAGAACGGGACTCCGGATAACGGATGCCATATTTTTCAATCATTTCACGCTTGAACAGGAATGTCCAGAACAGTGAGACGTAATTCTGCAGGAAATAGCATCGTTTCTCGCGAGTCATCGGCCCCGCCTCCACCTCCGGATTCTTCAGTATTTCCGTGGGCTGCCCGTCCAAATAGTCCTTGGCCGCCTGCCCATAACAAATATCCGTACCGCCATGCGCCACCGCCTCATCATAAAGCGACTTGAACATGTCAGGTTCCACCCAGTCGTCACTGTCCACAAAGGCGATGTACTCCCCTTTGGCCTGCGGAATGGCGAAATTACGCGCCATGCCCGCCCCCATATTGTGCTCAGGTTTCAAAAACACAAACTGATCCTTGCGGGGATGGTTTTCAATCATTTTCTGAACCAGTTCAATGCTGTTGTCAGGACCGTGGTCGTCCACATAAATGAACTCCATCTCCTCCAACGTCTGATCCAGCAGCGACTGTGTGCATTTCTCTATATACTGCGCCACCCCATAAACGGGCAGAATAACCGATACCTTTACCATAACTAATATTATTTGTTTTCCAATTGGCCGCCGCATACGACGGCACTACTATTAACTATTAACTATCAACTATCAACTATTAACTATCAACTACCTCCGCCGCACGCGACGGCACTACTTTCATTGCAACCATGGATGGTTCAGCACCTCGGCCACCACCTTGTCCATATCATAATATTTGTACTCGGCCAGACGACCGCCGAAACTTACATTCTTCTCCTGTGCCGCCAAAGCCTTGTAACGCTCCGCCAAACCATTGTTCCGCTCATTGTTGATGGGATAATAGGGTTCCGAACCCTCCTTCCACTGTTCGGAATATTCGTAGCTCACCACAGTGTCGGGCTGATGGCCGAACTCAAAATGCTTGTGCTCAATCACGCGGGTATACGGCACCTCGGCATCCGTGTAGTTGAACACTGCGTTGCCCTGGAAATTCTCCACCCCCTCCATCAGCTGATGGTCGAAGCGGACAGTGCGGAATTCCAGCTTGCCGAGCCGGTAGCCGAACCAGGCATCCAGCGGCCCAGTATAGAGCACGCGGTCGGCCATAGACAGATATTCCTCCTTTTTTGTCAGAAAATCCTCGCCCAAACGCACCTCGACACCCTCAAGCAGCCGTTCGAAAAGCTGCGTGTAACCGCCAATGGGAATTCCCTGGTGCGGGTCGTTGAAATAATTGTTGTCAAAGGTAAAACGCATCGGCAGACGGCGCAGCACAAACGCAGGAATCTCCGTAGCAGGCATCCCCCACTGCTTTTCGGAGTAGCCTTTGACCAACTTTTCATAAATGTCACGTCCGCCCAACTTCATGCCCTGCTCCTCCAGATTGCGCGGCTCGGCAATGTCCGCATAAACCGATTGCTGCTCCGCTATGCGACGACGGGCATCCTCAGGTGTCTTCACATCCGGCCAAAGCTTGCAGAAGGTGTTCATGTTAAACGGAAGGTTGTAAAGGACACCCTTGTAGTTGGCAATCGGAGAATTGACGTAATGGTTGAACCGGCAGAACTGCTGCATATAGTCCCACACCCGCTCATCGGAAGTATGGAAGATGTGTGCACCATACCAGTGCACGTTGATGTCCGCCATCCGTTTCGTAAAGCAGTTGCCTCCTATATGGTCACGTTTCTCCACTACCAGGCAACGTTTGCCCTGCCTGGCCGCCTCATGTGCGAACACGCTGCCATAAAGGCCTGCACCCACAATCAAATAATCGTATCTCATAATCAACTATTAATCAGTTTTTCTATTTCGTAAACAATCCTCTCCGAAGGCATCATGCCCTCTATCGGCTGCAGGTGTTTTTCATACAGCGCACGCCGTTCTTCACGTTTAGGGTCAACACCTCCTATCACCGTGTTTTGTAAAAAATCCTCGATTTCCTGCACGCTGCCGCCACGGTAATGGCAACTGAAGGATTGCTGCCCGAAAGGATTGAACCGTTCGGAAAAATGCTCGTCGTGCGTAAGGTACATCACCGGCCTGTTGACAAAAAGGTACTCCGTGGTAAACGAACCGCAATCGTGGATCATGGCATCCGAAGTCAGGAACAGGTCCACATAGCCCGCCTCCTCCAACTGGGTGTTCCCCATTTCAGCCCAGCGGTCATAGTAGGCCTGCGTGCGCTCCTCGCCCCACAGCTGCTGCAGCTTGAATTTCAGCAACTGGTGCGGCTTGAAGGCAAACTGGATGGAATCCTTGTACTTCACGGCCAATTCAACCATCCTGTCACAATTAATCAGGAAGGTGGATAGTTCCAATGTGTTGTCAATGGTGTGGTGCGGCGCCCAAATTACCCTCTTTTTCGGCCGCTCCTGCGGTTTCCACACCTCCTTTGGCCGATAATCCTTCCGCATGAACACCTCCGTCCCCGGATAACCCGTCACCACAACATTTTCCGCCCTGTTACGGGAATACTGCGCGGCAAGCTGTTTGTGAATTTCAGTCTCCACAAAATGCAGCCCCACCAGATTATGGAAAATAAGGTCATAGTTCACCCGACGCATATTGAGCGAGCTGAACCCGTATGGGACATAACAGGTAAGCCTGTCCCTGAAATGATATACAAAAAAGTTCGGCGGGAAATCCTTGTAGGGTGTGGTGAAAATCACTATATCCGGATCCAGAGTCTTCTTCACATCAAGCCATCTGTGACGGCTGCTGTCGTATGGTATAACACACTCGAAACCCTTCTCCTCTACAAATGCCCTTGTCCGTTCCAGAGTGGCCCAAACCTCCTCCCTGCTGAAACCCTTATAGGTGGAATAGGGATATATGACCACATACGGATGGTACCTGGGATTATCCCGCAAAGTGCGGAAAAGATAGTCGCTCTTCCACATGCCGGGAATGGTCAAGAAAAAAGCCACATCCAATCTCTCCTTGTTTTTCAGCCGTTTTGCCGCCTCAAGCTGAGACTGGCGGAAATTGCGGATATAACGATTCGTGATCCATGGGACATGGTTACGCAAGGCATCCTTGTAGGCCAGCATCAGACGGATTTTGTAAACCAGGGAATTGTCGTAGCTTTTTTTCATGGCATCAATGCTGGATTTTCACATCAATCACCTGTCCGGTGAAATCGGAAAGCAGAGTGCGCATTGAAGCCAACGCGACCTCATCCGCCTTTAACAGGGTGTGGTCCGGCTCGACACCGAAATTTTTCACCCGCATAGGGGTCTTTGTGCGTTCCGGATTGATCACATTCACCCGGATTCCATCATGATCCCACTCCTGCGCCACGGCCTGGGCGAAATTCACCACAGCGGCCTTGGTGGAGGAATAGAGGCTGTACAGCGCACGTCCGCGGGTATAGGAGCTGGAAGTGTACAGCAGCAGCTGCCCGGCGGAACGGGCCAGATAGTCATGGGCGGCAATGGAGACATTCACCATCCCCTTGTAATTTGTGTCAATTATTGTATCGATGGCCGCCTCGGACATTGACATAAGCGGCTCCTTTGAAAGGATGGCCGCACTGCACACAACATAGTCCACACGGCTGTTCCCGTCTGCCATTACACTGGCCAAAGCCTGCTCAACAGCCTTACGGTCCGAAATATCAGTGCCCGTGGTGGAACGTGAAAAGGAATAAACCTTGGCACCCTGTTCCCTGGCCATCCGTACCAGCTCCTCCCCAATTCCGGAATTTCCACCAAACACAACAAGCACCCTATCTTTCATCATGGAAAGATCCACGCCATCGTGCACCGAAGTGCCGCGCAGCTGGAAAAGCTTGTCCATCAAATAAGTGTCCTCCTTATAAGTAAGTTTCATATTGGATTCTTCCCCATTCACCACGTAGATGGGCACTTCCGGAAGATATTTGATTACAGTACCGCAGTCATCCGTGCTTACAAAATGCTCATCCGCCAGCGCCTTCTTATAAGCCTCCCTGATTACGGAGAGCCTGAATGCCTGGGGTGTCTGCCCACGCCGGAGCATGCTCCGTTTTGGAATATCCGTGATATACTCCCCCATATCGTCCACGCTGATGATGGTATCTGTTGCAGGAACCGCCACATCAATGGCCCTATAGTGTTCGAGCGCCTCCGCCACATCATCGATAATACGCTGGCTCACCAACGGCCTGACAGCGTCATGGAAAAGGAGGTTCACCTCCTCCCCATTTTCGTATGCGGCAATGGCCGAAAGACTTGACATATAACGTTCTGAACCACCTTTCAGCAGGCGCTTCACCTTTTTCCATGTGTTCCGTAACAGGATATCCTCCATTTGCCCGATGCAGGATGGATTCATCACGATAGCAATCTCGTCAATATGACGGTTCTTCTCAAAAGCATCCACCGTATGCTCTATCACGGTCTTGCCGGCAACCTTGTAAAACTGCTTGGGCGTGGCGTAACCCATCCGGTTTCCAACACCACCTGCCAATATCACTGCAATGTTTCTCATTACTTTATTATCTGTTTTCCGTATCTCAAAATACAATGGCAAAAGTAGTAAAAAAGGCAACATAGGCAAGCCCTTCGGCCAGATTTTTTTTTTTACAAAAATATTTCGGCAACGCCGGAACTATAACTCATTGATACATATACACGAAGAGGTGTAATGCGTGGAACGATAATAAAAACAAAAAAATGCAGGAACATATTGCAAAATTGATTATTTTTGCGCTGCCGTTTTTTCGGATTATGTATTATGGGATTTGCATGGTCAGGAGGAACGGCACAAAAGATAAAACAAGAAATAAACATTGGTGTCATGAAAACAAAAACATTAGCCAAACATTTGTTATCCTGCATATTGGTTTTATGCACACTTGAATATGCGCAGGCACAGGCGACATACATTTGCGACGAGCATTTCTCATCAAAGACTCCGCAGGGATGGAGCATCCAGCCCGCATTCTCAGCCACCACCCCATCATGGAAAACCGATACGGACGTTGTTGTGTCGGCAAAATATGCCATGCACGGCCATATCCCCTTCACAACAGGGGACACAATCGAACTTGTCACCCCATTCTTCGATTGCAGCAACTACGCATACGTGCTTTTGCGTTTCAAACACATCTGCAAGGTGCTGCCTTCCGACATCTGTGAAATACAGTATCAGGAGCAGGGATTGGGCACCAACTACAAATGGAAGGCCATCCCCTGGGACGCATATAAGGGCGGCTGCGCCTTGTACAGGACCGACCTGAACTTTTCCCATGCCTCATACAGCGATTGGAAAGTGATCGACACCTTTGCCAAGCCGAACAGCAGTTGGTTCAAAGAGGAGTCATTTGACCTGAGCAACTATGCCAGCTTTTCAAAAGTGCGCTTCAGGTTCATCATCCGCAAAGGCGGCTATTTCGGATCATACATCGCCTCCGGATGGTATGTGGACGACTTCCAGCTGCTCGGATCACAATATGAAATCAAGCCCCCGGTGGTGGAGTTCATTACCGGCCCGCATGACACAATATACAGCACCGGCCCATATCGGGTTGAGGCTAAGGTGGCCACCCGCACAGCGCTCAAAATTGTGCCGCCTGTTCTGGAATGCAGTTTCACATATAATGGCAAAACAACCAAAAGCAAGCTGCCAATGAGCCGGATTGACGGGGATTCCATCTGGACGGCGACCATTCCCCGGCAAGTGTACGGCACATTCGTCTCATACAGCATCAACGGCAAGGATTCCGCCGGCAACACAACTATGGCATACGCAAGTTTCCTTACAAAAATGGGCAGCGACATAAAGGATTCCAATTCCGTGGCAATGCTCTCCATCGACGAACCGTCGAAAAGCGCGGTTCCGGGCATGAACATGGTAAGGATAAGCTTGAGAAACCGAGGGTTCAAGAATCTGACCTCCGCCACTGTGAACTGGACGGTCAACAATGTGCTGCAGGCCCCAAAAACCTACAAGGGCAATCTCCCCTGCGATTTCACGGACACACTCACTTTGGGTTCATACACCCAAAGGTCCGGCACATTTGACACAATAACGATATGGGTGAGCATGCCCAACAACATCGCAGATCCTGTGCGGAAGGACGACACCCTGAGCATCCGCCCTTACGGATGCAGCCCCATGCACGGCACATTCACCATTGGAAAAAGCACCTCACTGCACCATTACGATTTCGCCTCAATCGATGAAATCATGGATTTGCTGAAGCTCTGCGGAATGGGCGGGGAAATCACCATGAAATTTGCCAGTGGAGTTTATGCTTCCGCCATTGACCTCACTTCGGTCACCGGCAACACCCACCGCATAACCATCGCCTCCCTTGCCGGGAATGCGGACAGCGTAACTTTCCGTCCCACCACCGGTCCGGTTGTCAACCTGGAAGGCAAACAGAAACTATGTTTCCGCGACATCACCCTGGACGCAGGAGCTTCCAATGGACATGCTGTGGCGTTAGGGAACAGGACGCAGGACATAACGTTCAGCCACTGCCGCATCACAGCCCCTGAAATTGTCATTTTCCAGAACTACTATGCCAGCGGCAACATTTCCGACATCCGGTTCATCGGCAACGATATTACCGGCGAGACCAATATATGCGGGGTCTCCTCACGGCGGAACTCCAACATAGTCTTTGACAGCAACCGCGTGACCTCCGTGGCCACCGGACACAAATACGGCATCCGGCTGGAATACACCGATCGGGTGACCATTTCCAACAACCAGATACAGGAGGCAGCTAACAGCTCCCTCAAGGACTTCGACGGCATCAGCGTATATGGCTCGGACAGCTGCATCATCAGCGGCAACCGCATACACGCACGAGGATTCGCCTACGACTACCAGCATGGCATCTACTGCTATTACCTGGATTCCCAGTCCGTCATCTCAAACAATGAAATCATCATGGAAGGCAGCGGTTCGGTTTACGGATGCTGCATCGAATATCCCTCCGGCACGAAAATCATCAACAACAGCATACTGGTATGCGGCAAAAGCAGCAGGACCTACGGGGGGCTGTACATTACCGGAAACTTCTTTTGCGAAGCCAAGAACAACATCTGCGTGGCAAGGGGAGCCACCTACTCCTATCCCATGTACATCACCAGCTCCTCGTCGCTCGGACAGTGCCAGGTGGACTACAACTGCCTGTGGGGTGACAAATACGTGGGATATGTCGGTTCAGGCATCACGACTTTGGCCGCCTATAAGAGCCTGCTGGTCTCGGCCTTCCACGACATCAACCGAAGACCGCTTTTCAAAGACTCCACACAATCCCTGGAACTTAGCAGCTACTTCGGACTGAAATGTCCCATACATCCCGCCGCACCCCGCGACATCAATGGATTATTGCGTGTCGGAAAAGAAACCGTCATTGGGTGCCATAACGACATCCCCGCGAAAAACAGCGCCGCACTGATAGCCATATCAGGACTACCGTCCACCTCTTCCGCCGGAGACACCGTCTGCCCGAAAGTAATCCTTCAGAACTGCGGTTCCGACACTCTGAAAAGCGCCTCCATCCGATTGGAGCACAACCTGACAGTCCAGGGGAGCGACATAATCTGGAGAGGGAGTCTGGCTCTCGGTGAAAGCGACACCATTGCAGTTGGCAGTATAATCATGAGTCCGGGGCAGAATGAAATCAAAGCATACCTGACCGGCATCACCCCCGGCACGGATGCCGAAAACAGGGATGACACGGTATACTACAGCATCTTCTGCTGCCAAAAGTCATTCGCGGGCAGCTATACCGTAGGCCCGCAGAGGGACTTCCCAAACCTGGATTCCGCCTTCAGTGAGATCAACCGCTGCGGGATGAGCGGTGACATCACGCTGAAAATTGCCAGCGGAGTGTACACTTCAGCCATTGACCTCAGCTCACTCAGCGGAAACCCCTACCGCATCACAATCACCTCCCTGGCCGGAAATGCTGACAGCGTATTATTCCGTCCGGTCACCGGCACGGTGGTCAGCCTGACCGGGAAACAGAAAATTACCTTCAGAAACATAACCCTGAATGCAAGCACCTCAAATTGGAATGCGGTATTGTTCGGAAACGGCACCAGGGAGATTGAATTCAGCCACTGCCGCATCACCGGACCCGGAATTGCCGTCTTCCATCAGAATAATGGAACCATTTCCGACATACGGTTCATCGGCAATGTAATAAACGGCGAAACCAATATATGCGGATCATCCAACACCCGGCGGAACTCCAGCATCGTCTTCGACAGCAACATAGTGACCTCATCAGCCAACGGACCCAAATACGGCATCCGTCTGGAATATGCGAACCTTGTCACCATTACCCATAACCGGATACAGGAGGCCAACTCCTCCATTAATAATTTCGACGGCATAAGCGTTTATGGTTCCGAAAATTGCGTTATCAGCGGCAACCGCATACATGCCAGAGGATACGCCAACGACTACCAGCATGGCATCTACTGCTATTACCTTGACTCCAACTCCGTCATCTCCAACAACGACATTATCATGGTCGGTACCGGTTCGGTTTACGGATTCTGCATCGAATTCCCCTCCGGCGCGAAAATCATCAACAACAGCATTCTGGTTTGCGGAAAAAGCACCAGGACCTACGGAGGCATTTATGTTACCGGTAACTTCCAGTGCGAAGTGAAGAACAACATCTGCGTGGCAAGGGGCGCAAACTACTCCTACTCGCTCGGGCAGTGCATGGTGGACTACAACTGTCTGTGGGGCGACAACTACGTGGGATATGTCGGTTCCGGCATCACAACCATGGCCGCCTACCATAACCTGCTGGCCTCGGCAGTCCACGACATCAACCGAAGACCACTTTTCAAAGACTCAACACAATCCCTGGAACTTTGCAACTACACCGGTCTCTCCTGCCCCATACATGCCGACGCACTTTACGACATTAATGGGAATTTACGCACCATCAGAGGCAACATGGGCTGCTATGCCGAAATAATCCTTAAAAACGGCGCAGCGCTCACCGGCCTGCACGGGTTCAGCCATAACCTCACCGCCGGAGACACAGTGTGTCCGTATGTCATACTGGAAAACAGCGGTTCCGACACCCTGAAAAGCGCCACAATACGTGTGGAACATAATAAGACAATACAGGGGAATGATTTCATTTGGAAAGGGAGCCTGGCTTTAGGCGAAAGTGACACCATTTCATTAGGATGCATCATCATGTATTCCGGACAGAATGACTTCAAGGCCTACCTTACCGGCATCACCCCCGGCACGGATGCAGAACACAGGGATGACACGGTATCATACAGCGCATATTGCTGCAAGAAATCATTCGCGGGAAGCTATACCGTCGGCCAGCAGGGCGACTTTCCGGATATAGGTTCGGCCATCAACGAGTTCAACCGCTGCGGGATGAACGGTGACATCACATTGAAAATGATTAGCGGAGTGTACTCTTCAGCCATTGACCTCAGCGCACTCAACAACAACCCCTATTGCATCACCATCACCTCCCTGACCGGAAATGCGGCCAATGTCATTTTCCGTCCCACAATCGGTCCGGTTGTCAATCTGGACGGCAAACAGAAACTCTGTTTCCGCGACATCACCCTGGATGCCGGCAGCACCACTGACTATGCGGTAAAATTGGGAGATGGCACACATGACGTGACATTCAGCCACTGCCGCATCACAAAAACCGGTATTGTAATCTGCAAGTACAGTAACGGAACCGTGTCCGGAATCCGGTTCATCGGAAATGAAATCAAAGGCGGAACCTTTATAGGCGGGAGTCGCCAGCGCAGCACCGACATCGTTTTTGACAGCAACCATATAACTTCCGAAACCGATGGAGACAAGTACGGCATCCGCCTGGAATATGCCAATAGGGTCACCATTTCCCACAATTACATACAGGATGCCAATACCTCCATCAAGGATTTCGACGGCATCAGCATATATGCTTCGGACAGCTGCATCATAAGCGGCAACCGCATACACGCCCGCGGACATGCCTACGACTACCAGCACGGCATCTACTGCTATTATTTGGATTCCAACTCCATTATCTCAAACAATGACATAATCATGGTGGGTGCAGGATCGGTTTACGGATTCTGCATCGAGTATCCCTCCGGAACGAAAATAATCAACAACAGCATCCTTGTCTGCGGAAAAAGCACCAGGACCTACGGAGGCATTTATGTTACCGGTAACTTCCAGTGCGAGGTGAAGAACAACATCTGCGTGACAAGGGGAGCCACCTACTCCTACCCCATTTTCCTGACCACCCAACCTTCGCTCGGGCAGTGCATGGTGGACTACAACTGTCTGTGGGGCGACAACTACGTGGGATATGTCGGTTCCGGCATCACAACCATGGCCGCCTACCATAAC
>CACYHG010000065.1 GCA_902774175.1 uncultured Bacteroidota bacterium | reverse complement strand
CATCAACATCGTCTACTTCGACCTTGGGAAGGGCAGCGACTACCTCTACCACGGCCAGACCAAGTTCAGGGGCGTGAACACCGGCGACCGGCTGGAGATCACCGAGAAGGAGCGCAACGGCATCAGGCTGCTCTCCCCGGAGAATGTCTTCCCGGAATACTACATCCTGCGGCTCAAGTCCTTCAACAAGGAGCCGGAGAACCCCATGGAGGAGTGGATGGAATACCTGAAGAGCGGGCGCATCCGCCCCGACACCACCACGCCCGGCCTTCAGGAGGCCAAGCGGAGGCTCGACTTCCTGAAGATGTCGCCACAGGAGCAGCGCGTCTACGAAAGGTATCTTGACGACAAGGTCTATGAGGAGGATGTGCTCACAACGCGTGAACGGAAGGGCGAAATAAAAGGCGAAAAGAGAGGTTTCAAGAAAGGACATGCCGAAGGACTGCAGGAAGGTCTGGAGAAAGGCCGCGCGGAAGGCTTGAAAGAGGCCGCCGCAAAAATGAAACAGCTGGGGATTCCGGCGGAGCAGATTGCCCAATCCACGGGGATTCCCGTGGAGGAGATCAAAGGGATGTGAAAAATAGAGAAAAGGCCGCCTTTCGGCAGCCTTCAGTTAATAGTTTGCATGGAGATTTAACGGGATAATGCCAGCCGCAATCCGTAACCTGTTTCAGCAGTATTGGGGAAATCACCCCATTCATCTGACACTGTTATTTCCTCTTTTATTGAGCTGTATCCTCCTCCTCTGTGTACCCAGCAAAAGTCCGAATCAAAGTATGTTTCCGGATCATATACCGTATCTTTCTTATATAACGGATCGGAAACAAGGGAAAAGGCATCCGCACACCATTCGAACACATTGCCGGTCATGTCGTACAGGCCCAAACCGTTCGGCTTTTTCTGCGCCACTGGATGCGTGGTGCCGCCAGAATTTGCCTTGTACCATCCAACTTCGTCAATGTTGTCGCTGCCGCTGAAAGTATAGGACTCGTGCAAAACACCTCCGCGTGCCGCATATTCCCATTCGCACTGTGTGGGCAACCGGAACCGTTTGCCAGTAAGTGCATTCAGCTTGTCAAGAAATGTTTGGCATTGCTCGTAGGTCAGACTGTCCACCGGCAAAGAATCCCCTTTGAAATGGCTGGGCATGTTGTCGCCCATTACAGCTTTCCAAAGTTCCTGCGTGACCTCACAGGCACCCAAGTAGAAATCCTTTGTCAGCACCACCGGGGTTTTGTAATATTGGCTTGAGGCTTTTTCCCCTTTGATGAAACAGCCGTGTTCAACGGCAATCATGGTGAAGGTGACACCGTTAACAGTAATCTCATGGTTTGCAAAGGCCGGTTCGTGTGATGGAGCCGGCTCGGGATCAGGATCCTTTTCACATGAGACAATTAAGAACAGACATATAAATGCCCCAAGGAATTTGGCGAAATGCTCGCGGTTGTTAAAAATTACACTTGACATGTCAATAAAAATTTAGTTGCAACTATTAATTCTGATTCCTATATGTTCTCAATTCATTGATTGTTTCTTTAATAATTCGAAGGTTGCTGCGGTATGCGTATATGCTGACAAGCACGGAAAACAAAGCTGTCAGAGGCATTGTTATCCCAAAAACTGTTTCATGTATCCTTTCTGCAAACAGATTCACCGAATAAAACATCCACCCTGAAATAGGAACCACAAATAACAGTGCTAGGGGAACCACTATCACCAAAGCAACGAGCATCTCAATCTTTTCATACAGGCGGAGTCTGGCGCAGTTCTTCAGCATGTCGGGGATGGTTGAGGTTATCGGGTCAATCAAAGTGATGAGCCGGATGGCGCAAACGCTGTCCGCCACGCACAGCAGCATCAGAAACAATGTCATAATGTAGGCGACATGCATCTCCATACCCTTGCTGAAATTAAACAGGAACCATGCGAGCATCACTACGGCAGCTATCAGGCTGGCCACCTCCCTACGGAGCAGCTTTTGGCGCGGGGAGCGGCGGTACCATTTCCGTAACTTTTTTAAATCCACCTCCGGCAACGGCATCTCCGCCACCGCCTTCTTTTGTTTTTCCCAAGCCCTGAAATAGGGTTCCATATCCAAATCATCTTTCAGCTCTGTCATCGCCTGTTGTCTTTTATTTTTTTAAGTTTCAATTTAATACGTCCTATTATGGTGGACACATTGCTCTCCGTCAGTGAAAGCCTGCTGGCGATTTCCGCCTGCGGAATGCGGTCGAGATACATGTCTATCACCATTTTTTCCCTTGAATCCAGCTGCTCCGTCAGCGCATACAGCTCCTCCATCAGAGGGTCGCACACCATGTTCTCCGGAACTTGTTCCATCTCCTGTGTGAATGGAAGCATTTCCGGAATGCGGCTCTCCTTATTTTCACTGTTGATGGCAGTGTTGACGGCAAGCCTATATACCCATGCCGCCTCATCTTTTTTGTTCCGGAAAAGCCTTATGCCCTTCCACAAATTGTATACAATGTCGTTGTACAGCGCATTCATACGGTAAATGTCGTCCGGATGGAAACTCCTGCACACAGTGTAAAGGGTGCCACGGTGCCTTTCCAACAAAAGCACCAGCTCCGATTCCATCTCCGGAGCAAAACCCGTTTTCCTGCGTATGCCCATAAGGATGTCCCTCTATATATAAAACAATTTTTTCACCCCAAATCTCACAAAAAAATCGGAAAAAATGCAAAAAAATTTTTCACATTTTTATAATATATTGGGATACAGATGGTTGTGAAAACGAGAAAATTTCGTTTTTTTCCGCCCGCGGGCGGCATTCCGTATTAGGATTTTGATTATTTTTGCAAATCCTAACATTAACCTTTAAAACCACTAACAGATGAAAAAAAAGGAAAACGAAACAAAGGAGAAAAAAATGATTTACCTTGATCCAAAAGCCGACCTGCCCTTCAAGAAGGTCTTCGGAGAACACAAGAACCTGGCCAAAAGCCTGCTGAACGCGCTGCTTCCTCTATCTGACGAGGAAAAGATCACCGATGTGGAGTATCTGGACACTGAGATGCTCCCTGACGCGCCATGGCGCAAGAACACCATCGTGGACGTCCACTGCACCGACAGTCAGGGCCGCCAGTTCCTGGTGGAGATGCAGCTGCACTGGAACCATGAGTTCAAGAATCGCGTGCTGCTCAACGCCGCCAAGGCCTTCGTGCGCCAGTCCAGACAGGGCGAGAGCTACATGCTGCTGCAGCCGGTGTGGTCGCTCAACCTTGTCAACGACGTGTTCGAGCCGGACACGGAGGAGTATTATCACCATTACAAGATGGTGAACATCAAGGATACAAACAAGGTGATTGAGGGCCTGCAGCTGGTGTTCGTGGAGCTGCCCAAGTTCAAACCGGACAGCCATGCGGAGAAGAGAATGTACAACCTCTGGCTACGCTATCTGACCGAGATTGACTCTGAAACACGCAGGGTCTCACCTGACCTCACCTCCAATGCGGAGGTTGAGGAGGCGATAGAACAGCTGCACATCTCCACCTTCAGCGACGCGCAGCTGTACTTCTACGACCGCTTCTGGGATGCCGTCAGTGTGGAGAACACCTGGATTGACACTGTGAAAACAAGTACAGAGAAGGGTTATCAGTCAGGAATGGAAAAAGGTCGCACCGAAGGCCTGCAGGAGGGCTTGGAGAAGGGTCTGGAAAAAGGCCGCGTTGAAGGTCGCACTGAAGGCCTGCAGGAGGGAATGGAGAAAGGGTTGGAGAAAGGCCGTGCCGAAGGGAAAGCCGAAGGGTTGAAAGAGGCCGCCGCAAAAATGAAACAGCTGGGGATTCCGGCGGAGCAGATTGCCCAATCCACGAGGATTCCCGTGGAGGAGATCAAATGGTTGTGAAAAATAGAAAAAAGTGGAAATCCGTATCCCATTTTTTTGTACTTTTGCAGATTAAAAACTAATGCTCATGGAGCAGACGACAGAAAGTAAACATCCCGTTGGAATCCAAGCCTTTGGAAGGTCAAGGAGGGGAAAGCGGCTGCTGGCACTCACCTGGATAGTGCTCTTCCTGCTTTTCCAGTCAGGGGTGGGCATACATGTCCGCAACTGCGGGCACTGCTGCAGCCATGAGAAGGCCGTCTGCCATACGCACCAGGAATGCCCAGGACACCATTCCCACCAGCAATGCCACAACTGCCCGTCATGCTTCAAGCTGCTCAAGCTTACGGACTTCTTCCCCTCCGAAAAGTGGAATCACATGCCGGTGCATGTCTGCAACGTATCCGATAACCTCCTCCGCGTTTGCCGGACAGAGGTTCCAATAGCCGAATCAGAGCTTCCCGTTGAAGAAAAGGGCGACCCTCCATCCAGGGCGGGAAGCAGCCGCTTCATCCATTTCTGCCATCAGAACACGCTTTACGCTTAAATGTCCGGAATGAGACTCAAAATCAGAACCATTCAGGGTCTGTTTCATTTCAACATTTAAAAAAGCGTTTATATGAATATTATTCCAAAATTAACAAAAACAATTATTATCGCACTGACAGTCTGCGTAATGCCTGTCAAAAGCCATGCCCAATACCTGAAAGGTGTGGTTCAGGAGGAGAAAAAGGGCGGTGAGGCCCAACCGTTGGAAGGGGTCAGCGTGCAATGGCTTGGCACCGGCATCGGCACCTTCACCGACTCCGCAGGATTTTTCTCACTGAAAAGGAAAAGCGGTGCGGACCGTCTGGTTGTCCGTCATGTGGGATACCGGCCGGACACCCTCCAAATCCACGACACAACACGGTTTGTCCATCTGATGCTTCAGGCCGGACAAACCCTGCATGCCGTCCGCATCGTCTCCACAAAGGAGGGAAGCTACATCTCCGGCAAACTTATCCAAACCCAAGTAATTACAACGGAAGGGCTACGCCGCGCCGCCTGCTGCAACCTGGCGGAGAGCTTCGAAACCACCGCCGCCGTCGATGTCTCCTACAGTGATGCCGTCAGTGGGGCAAAGCAGATACAGATGCTCGGACTGGCAGGCAAATACAGCCAGATCATGCTGGAAAACACGCCTTACGTGCGCGGACTCTCCAACATTTTCGGACTGATGTACATCCCTGGGCCATGGATGGAGAACATCAGCATTTCAAAAGGCACAGCCTCTGTCACCAACGGCTACGAATCCGTCACAGGCCAGATAGATGTGGAGTACAAAAAACCGGAAACCAGCCAGGAGGAGCTGTTTGTCAACCTGTTTGTCAATTCCATGCTGAAAAGCGAGGCCAACGCCAACATCCGGATGCAGCTGGGCGAAAAAACCTCCGACATGCTGCTGCTGCATGTGGAGAACCAGCCGAAGATGTTCGACCACAACCACGACGGCTTCACCGAAGTGCCGACAGGCACCCAGTTCAACATCCTGAACCGCATCGACTACCATCCCACAAAAAACTGGGAGGGAAGAGCCATGGTCAGTTTCCTCTCCAACTCCCGCACCGGCGGACAGATGGGATTCAAACGCCAGATGAAGAACGAAGGGGCGCTGTATGGCATCGGCATAGACCACCGGCAGCTGAACCTTATAACAAAAAACGGCTTCATGCTCAAAGGGGAACATGAGAGCATCGGCACCATCATCTCGCTCACACACCATGACTACAACGCGTTCTACGGATACAGGAACTACGATGCGGAACAGTGGAGCGGCTATGCCAACATCATCTACGAGAACTTTATGGACAAGTCGGAAAGGCACAAGCTCAACACCGGCCTCAGTTTCCAGCTGGACGACATGGAGGAGCTGTGGGGAAGCACTACACATAATCAGACTGAGGTCGTTCCCGGCGCCTTTCTCCAGTACAGTTTCATTCCGAACAAGAAATTTGTGCTGATGACCGGCCTCCGTGCGGACTACCATAACCTCCACGGCCTGAAATGGACACCGCGTCTGCACATGAAATGGCAGGCGGCGGAAAACACCGCCATACGGTGCACCTTCGGCAAAGGGTTCCAGACCGCACACCCCTACATGGAGAACACCGCCTTCATGGCCTCCTCACGCGACTTTGTGGTGGAGGAGGAACTCGATATGGAGGAGGCGGTCAACACAGGCGGCAGCCTTACCCAAACATTCAAAATCAGGGGCAACGAATCCACCTTCTCCATCGACTACTATTACACTAATTTCATCAACCAGGTGATTGCGGATGCCGACCGCAGCCCCTACGCGGTCTATTTCCACAACCTGAAGGGGAAATCCTATTCCCACGCCGTCCAGTCCACATTGACACTGGTGCCGGTCAGGCGGCTGGAGCTGCTGCTGGCCTACCGCTACAACCATGTGATGGAGACCACCAACGGGATCCTGCAGGAAAAGGCGATGTCAAGTCCGCACAAGGCCATTTTCAACATCCACTATGCCACCAAGTTCGAGAAATGGAAATTCGACTTCACCACCCAGTGGAACAGCAGCGCCCGCCTTCCGGACGCTACCCTGCTCCCCGAAACGCTGCGCTATCCGGAGCATGCTCCGTCATACTTTCTGCTGAACGCACAAGTCTCCAGACAGTTCAAGCATTTTGAATGGTATCTGGGCGCAGAAAACATCACCAACTACACGCAAGCCAACCCCATAGTGGATGCCGCGAACCCATTCGGCCCCTTCTTTGACGCATCAATCGTCTATGCGCCGCTGACAGGCCGCATGTTCTACGCGGGATGCCGATACATCCTCAAACACAATACGGAAAACAAAGGAAATCATCAACATTAATTAATAGTATATCATGAGCATCAAAAAAATCACATTAGTAATTGCCAGCCTGCTCTTCGTCACGGCACTGCAGGCACAGAACAGCGGAAAAAAACAAGATGTCGTTTTCCAGACCAACGGCACCTGCCAGTCATGCAAGAACAAAATTGAGAACAACATCGCCTACGAAAAGGGTGTGAAGGACGTAAACTACGACCTGGCCACCGCCAAGGTGCGCATCACCTACAATCCGAAAAAGACCGACCCGCAGAAACTGCAGGCCGCCATCCGGAACCTCGGCTACACCGCGGAAGCCGACACCCCCGGCTGCCAGAAGAATTGCGGCAGCAACTGCGGCGGCTGCGGGAACCACCAGCAAGGCAAACCCTGCAACCATCAGGAAAACGGGCAACACAATTGCCATTAAAAAATGCGGGGTGAACCCCGCATTTTTTACATAATCCAGGCAACGATGTCGCCCTTCTTCACCTGCATTCCCTGCGGCACGCAGGTGTCTATCAACGACCCCTCCTTGGGAGCGGAAATGTCCTCGTTTCCGTAGTAGGCCTGCACCACCCCCATCGTGGCTCCGGCTTTGTAGGCACGGCCCGGTGCGGGCGGCACGGAACCTTCGGCAAAATCGGCCTCCCACAGCAGTTTGCCTGTGGATGGAGCCAGCACCGGCGTTGCGTTGGGATATTTGTCGCTGATATAGGAGAGCATCCTCTTTTCAGCATCCTCCTTGGAGACCGCCACGCTGCCGCTCGCGCAAACCGCCGCGGCCTTGGCCTTCTCCAGCTCCTCGTTGAAGCGCTTCTTGGCGATGCCCGACTTGTAGTCGCGGTACTGCCGGTCGTGCATGGCCAGCTCGAACAGCTCCTCGTCGTCCTGACCGTAATCCCAGCCGTTCTCATCCATCTCCTTGCGGTAGGTGTCGAGCGCATCCGGATATTCGTCCTGCGGATTGCCGTCGAAGAACTCAATGTTGTTCTTCTTGGCCAGCTCCAGAATCTCAGGAGCAAGCGGCCCGGGCAGACGGCCGTTCTTGCCCGCTATCATGTTCCAGCTGTCCTTGTCGATTTTCGAGAAGCGCGGCTCCCCGTTCGCCATGCAGTAGATGTTCATCAGCGCGATGTTCTTGCAATACTGGCTGAAAGGCGTGACCAAGGGAGGATAACCCAGTTTCGGCCACACATGCTCCACCTCCTGGAACAGCTGTACCAGAAGTTCGTCCAAAGTCACCTCCGGCTTGCCATGCTTTTTCAGCGCCATGTTGATTGCACCGTGCATGCCGGTCAGGTCGGCCATCATCGAGCCCATCATGCCGCCGGGCAGGCCGCAGCCCACTAACAACGAAGTGCTGATCTTGTTTTTCGGGTTGATGAAATAGCCTAAGAAATCATCCATGAAGGACTGGGTCAGCCGACGCGCCTCCATGTAGGCCTTCATGTTGATGTCCTTCACCATGAAACCGGCATCCTTCAGCATCGCCTGAATGGTGATGACATCCGGATGCACCATACCCCACGACAGCGGCTCCATCGCCACATCTATAACATCGGCGCCGGCCTTGGCCACCTCCAGCGTGGAGGCGACGGAGAATCCCGGACCCGAATGTCCGTGGTACTGCACCACAATGTGCGGGTATTTCGTCTTTATCTCCTTCACAAGGCGGCCCAGTGTGACCGGACGGCCCACACCGGCCATGTCCTTCAGCGCGATTTCGTCCGCGCCGAACTCCACCAGCTTGTCAACAATCGCCATGTAATATTCCACCGTATGGATGCTGGAATGGGTGATGCTCAGCGCAGCCTGGGAAATCATCCCCGCCTCCTTGGCATATTTTACAGAAAGTTCCAGGTTCCGGTAGTCGTTCAGTCCGCAGAATGAGCGCATGATGTCCACACCCTGCGCCCTCTTCACCTTCGGCATCAGCCGGCGCACATCGGCAGGCACGGGATACATACGCAGACCGTTCAGCGCCCTTTCAAGCATGTGCGTCTGTATGCCGGCCTCGTTGAAGGGCTTCGTCCATTCGCGCACCGCCCTGTTCGGATTTTCACCATATAACAGATTCACCTGTTCGAATGCACCGCCATTGGTTTCAATACGGGAAAAGCAGCCCATATCAATAATGACCGGGGCAATCTGTTTCAATTGGTCGACACGCGGCACATACTTTCCGGAAGACTGCCACATGTCACGGTAGACCAAACTCAGTTTTATCTCTCTTGCCATTTGTTTTACAGTACTTTAACTTTAATAGCCTTTAAATAAAAAAAAACTTCGCCAATTTAAAAAGGCGAAGCGCAAAAGTAATCATTTTTCCGATTCGTTTTTGCTTCCGGAAGAAATATTTTCTTTGAATTATCTGCCAAACCATACAGAGGAATATTTATTTTTTGAGTATCTTTGCGAATTGGTTTGTAATATGTAATCATTAAATTAATTCATTCAAAATGAAAATATTAGTCTTGAATTGCGGCAGTTCGTCAATCAAATACCAGCTGATTGACATGGACAACAACGCCCAAGTTATGGCCAAAGGTCTGCTGGAACGCATCGGTCTGGAAATGGGTGAGTTCACCCACAAATACCACGGGGAGAAACATTACGAGCAGCTTCCCATCCCCAACCACACCGAGGGAATAAAGATTGTGCTTAACGCCCTTACCGACCCCAAGATGGGTGTCATAAAGGATCTGAACGAGATTGGTGCGGTCGGCAACCGCGTGGCCCATGGCGGCGAGCTCTTCGCCGACAGCTGCCTTGTCAACGACGAGGTTATTGAAAAGATCAAGTCTCTGACCGACCTCGCCCCGCTGCACACGCCGGGCAATCTGGCCGGAATCTACGCCATGCGCGAGGTACTCCCCAACGTGCCGCAGAGCGTGGTGTTCGACACCGCCTTCCACAGCACGCTGCCGCCACAATCCTACCTGTACGGCCTCCCTTACGAATATTATGAAAAATATGGCGTGCGCCGCTACGGCTTCCACGGAACCAGTCACAAGTTCGTGGCCGAAAAGGCTGCGAAAATGATCGGAAAGGACTGGAACGACCTGAAGATCATCAGCTGCCACCTGGGGAGCGGAGCCTCCATCTGCGCAATCGACCACGGCAAGTCCTACGACACCACCATGGGCATGACCCCGCTGGAGGGGCTTATCATGGGCAGCCGTCCGGGCGATGTGGATCCTGGCGTGATGGAATTCATAATCAAGAAGGAGATTGTCGAGAACGGCAAGGACTGGAAGGATATCACCGCCACGCTCAACAAGAAGAGCGGCCTCGTCGGCATAAGCGGCGGCAAGCAGGATATGCGCGACATCCGTGCCGGACGCGATGCGGGCGACGAACGCTGCACCTACGCCTTCAACATGTTTGCCCAACGTGTTAAACGCTACATCGGCGGATATATGGCTGAGATGGGCGGCTGCGACCTGCTGCTCTTCACCGGCGGCATCGGCGAAAACGCCTGGTTCATGCGCCACCCGATCCTTGAGGGGCTTGAATGCCTCGGCATCAAGGTGGACATGGAGCTCAACGACAAGATTATGGGTGAGGACTGCATCATCTCCACCAAGGATTCCAAGGTGGCGACAGTGGTTGTCACCACGGACGAGGAGTTTGTCATCGCAAGCGACACCTACAAGCTGGTCACGGCGTAACTGTACATTAAAAAGAAAAAAGCCGCCCGCGGGCGGCTTTTTTTTATCCCTTGCTGACAGGGTCCGTGGTCAGGCCAATGCCAAGCTTCTTGAAAATCTTCCTGTCCACCTCGCTCAGCATGACCGTGGCGTGCACCTGGCAGCCGTCAAGCTGCGGAAGACAGGCCAACGCCTGCTCGCAACGCTCGTCCTGCAGTGAGAGCATGGAGAGCGCAACCAGCACCTCGTCCGTATGCAGCCGGGGATTCTTCCCATGCAGCATGTTTACCTTCGTGCGCTGGATTGGTTCGATCATCTTCTGCGGAATCAGCCGTATACCGTGGTCGATTCCGGCCAGATGCTTGAGCGCGTTAAGCAGAAGTGCGGCGCTTGGGCCGAGCAGCGCGCTGGTATGCGCCGTTATAATAGTACCGTCCGCAAGTTCGATTGCGGAGGAATGCACCCCCTCCTTCTCCTTGCGCTCATGGGCCGCCACAGTGGTGCGGCGGTCAGCCGTGGTTATCTTAAGCTGCTTCATCAGCAGGTCAATCTTGTTCACCTCGCTCTCCCCCGACTTCCCCTGGGCGAAATCGCACAGTGCCGTGTAGTAGCGGCGTATGATCTCATCCTTGGAGGCCTGGCAGCAGACCTCATCGTCACTGATGCAGAAACCGGCCATGTTCACACCCATGTCGGTGGGCGATTTGTAGGGGTTGGTGCCATAAATGCCTTCAAAGAGGGCGTTCAGCACGGGGAAGATTTCAATGTCACGGTTATAGTTCACCGCCACCTCGCCATAGGCCTCGAGATGGAAGGGGTCGATCATGTTCACGTCGTTCAGGTCGGCAGTGGCGGCCTCGTAGGCGATGTTCACAGGGTGCTTCAGGGGGAGACTCCATACCGGGAAGGTCTCAAACTTCGCGTACCCGGCCCTCACTCCTCGCTTGTTCTCACCATAAAGTTGGCTCAGGCATACGGCCATCTTGCCGCTTCCAGGACCAGGGGCGGTCACTACCACCAATGGGCGCTCTGTCTCCACAAATTGGTTTTTGCCGAATCCCTCGTCAGAGGCTATCAGTTCCACATTGTGGGGATAGCCGTCGATGAGATAGTGGATGTAGGACTTGATGCCAAGGCGCTCCAGACGGTGGCGGAAGGTATCGGCGGCATGCTGGCCGTTATAGTGGGTGATGACCACTGAGCCTACCATGAAGCCGCGGGTCATGAACTCGTCGCGCAGACGGAGCACATCCTCGTCGTAGGTGAT
>CACYHG010000064.1 GCA_902774175.1 uncultured Bacteroidota bacterium | reverse complement strand
ATTATTGCGCAAGGGGTTGTTACTCACTGTCGAGGGCATCACTGCCTGAATTTGGGTGTGGGTTATTTATTTTAAAATCTATGTATGATGAAAAGAATAATGGACACCCCTAAAAATAGATAATAATTTATCAATCAAACAATAAGGCATAAAATCCTTCGTTATATAGTTGAAATTCAAAAAAGAAAAGCCATGCAGAAGTACAAAGCGACAGGATACCTGACATTGTTTGACGAATAGGAGCGGCAGCAAAGACTTTCCAAGATAGGCATGGTTGACGCGAGCTTCGTGCTGCCCCCCGCCAGCACAACACGCCGGAAGAGAACAAGCAGATTAAGGACGAGGAAGGTGAGGGATTGTGGAAAGACAAGCCCCACAAGAAATGCCAGAAGGACACAGATTTAAGGACACTCCCTCAGCATAACTCGGGCGTGCGGACTGATGGAGATACACCGTTCATATTTCTACTATAAAAGCAGGCGTGACGACAGCGAGGTGGAGAAAGCCATAAGGGAGGCGTCTGTCTTTGAGGAGGGTTTTTGCAAGATATTCCTTCGGATCCGTAGGGCAGGCCATACATGGAACCATAAGAAGGTGCACAGGGTATATAAATTGATGCATTATAACAAGCGTTCCCGCCTCCGCAAGCGCCTGCCGGCACGTGTCAAGAACCCGCTTGTGCAACCTGAGAGTCCCAACACGACATGGTCCATGGACTTTGTGTCGGATTCTTTGGAATGCGGACGAAAGTTCCGTGTCCTGAACATAATAGATGATTTCAATCGTTCCGCCATTGCGCAGGAAGTCGCAATATCAATTCCCGCATCCAGACTGATAAGGACGTTGGAGAATGTCATCTGGATATCCGGAAAACCTCGGAACATACGCTGTGACAACGGCCCTGAATTCATATCCGGCCAATTCCAGGAATGGTGCAAGGCCAATGACATCAATCTTATGTACACCCAGCCCGGCCACCCCACACAGAACAGTTATATTGAACGTTTTAACGGCAGTTACCGTCGGGCAGTGCTTGATGCTT
Source organism: uncultured Bacteroidota bacterium (assembly GCA_902774175.1). Classification (GTDB taxonomy): domain Bacteria; phylum Bacteroidota; class Bacteroidia; order Bacteroidales; family WCHB1-69; genus UBA1195. The sequence continues at coordinate 10,699 of CACYHG010000064.1, read as the reverse complement.
ATTTGTTTAAAACATTGGAGGAAGTGAGAAGGATAACAAGTGAGTGGAAACAAGATTATAACGAAAACCGACCGCACGATTCACTGGGGGACATGTCCCCCAGTGAATACAAATTAAATTTTTTTAATGAACTTAAAAGATAATATGAGAATTATTATTACTTTTGCAAATCCATTTTAGGGTTGTCCTAAAATGGGGATGTTTACAGCTGGTAGCAGAAGACTAAACTGATACGACAAGTTGGTCAGTTGAATTCAAGCGTGGAATTGGTGTCTAGATTTTGAGGATATTAATACTAATAGTACATGGTGATATCACTTAAATCTTTGGCCGAATATCCCATACAAGTTTTTTTGTGTATTTTATGTTTTTTATATAATGTTTATCACCAACTTCTATATCATAATTCACATACAATTTCCTCTTGATTGATTTCCCTGATTGGCTACACTCAGCCCAGATTGTAAGTGTGACCATTTCTAGTTTCTTGACCATATCATCTGTGAACACAATTGGTAAAGTATCAATTATATTCACCACCCTGTTTTGGGTTCTATAATAAAGAACAGAGGGTATAGTATCCCCATTTGCATCTGTAAACGAAAAGGAATTAAGCTTGACAGTTGGTACGGTAGGTGCAAGAACTTGTAAAAAATACTTCAATCTCGGATAAGTGGAACCGTATCGTTGAATGTCTTCTTCGTTATAAAATACATTAAACCCAAATTCAACGTATGCAATTTTACGCGCAGTCATGGAAGTGTCAATGCCAGGTATAGGCACGACTTCATTAACATCATAAATATCATCATTTTCATTGCATAAATCCAATCCTATAGACACACATGAGCATAAAACACATGAAATGATTATAAAAGTAATCATTTTATACATAAAAAAATTACTGGTTTTCATATTCTTTTGCCAATTTGTTTAACTCTTTTTGTGCAACACTCCTGGCTGCTTCGTGTTTTGTGGATCCTGTAGGATTATCTTTATCATAAGGACTTCCTCCATTAAATGTATCATTGCTATCCATGTTCATTTTTCTATGTGATTTATCTCCCCAGCCTGGGAAAACCCCTGTCTTCAAACCACCTCTCTTCTCTACAAATTTCATAAACTTCTCATCATTCATTGCGTCAGAAAACGTAGGAATGTCATCAATATCCATGGACAAACCACTTTGCTTTGCGTATTCACTATATAAATCAATATAATTAGAATGAGAATAAAAATCTGCAACAGTGTGTAAAGCCATTCCTGCTATCGTATAATTTCCTTTGTCCATTAGAATTACAAAGGCGCTTTTAGCGGCATTATAAAGATTAACTATAGAAGAAGTACCTGTCATGTTGTCCATATGTACAAAACTGATGAATGCATTCAATCCGTCTGCAAATATAGATGTACCAAATGCTATTTCCATTTTTACTTCTAATGATAGTGAACTATTCTTAAAAGCTTCATTCACCATTTGAGCATGCATTGACATTGGAAATTCCCCATCCGGATCCACGTACTTCACCGGGTTGTTGGCGCAATAGGCATACGGGGTCATCCAGAAGTACTTTTCGAACATGGGATCCCTTGAGGTAAATACCGGTGGCTTATAATACCTTGCTTCGTAGTAGTACATTCCCGTTTCCTCGTCCAACTCCTTGGCGTTGAAGGAGTATTTGGGTGTGATGTCGTTGCCGAAGGTGTCGGTGATGGCTGTCGGATAACCATGCACATAACCGTCGTATATGTAATGTACGGTGGTGTTGGGACCGCGCATGGTGGTGATGTTTCCGAAATCATCATACTGCAGCCGCGTGGCCAGATTCTGTGTAGAACTGTACCAGTCCCTGAAAACCGTGTAATGCCCCTTGTTGTCCATTATGTCCAAAAGTTAAATATGTTACAATTTGACTTCATTCTAAAGATTGCTGTCCAATTTTACGGTACGATTAAAATCATTAAATTACCAAAATTTTGGTCTGCAATCAAAACAAATCTTCCTCTTGTATGGACTATGAACAACAAAATGATGGCCAGCTATCTCAATATCGTAATTAACATAAATTCCTTTTAATTTTGATGGCTTATGACATTCAGCAATAATCTTGTACTGAATATATTGGTTGCCATGAACACGAGCCATATCGCTTGTAATTCTAATTGGAAAGGAATCTGTCGATAAAAAATAAGTGCCGTCATGTCCTTCTGTATCAGTTGTATCACGATAAAACAAAACATATGGTATGGTATCACCTTCAATAGTAGTGAAAGAAAAGGAATGCAATATTACAGAGGGATTCATACAAGTTTTGAGACCGAATGAGATTTTCATGCAGTAAATGAATTGCCAAGTTGAATCTGGAAAAGCACTACGTTCATCATCCCACCAACTTCGTAGTCCAGCACCAAAACTTACACCAGGAATTCCCAAAGTATCTTCTGAATCATCATAATCTTTATATAATCCTTTGGCATTAACATCATCCCAGAAAATCATACAACATGAACAACCAAGTAAGCCACTAATTATAAAAAATACTATAATAACAGAATATTTTTTCATTATCTTTCTTATTTATGTAAAAATTATTGAACCAATTTTACTGATTGTTTATTTTTTCTTTTAATTGATTAAGAATTTTAATAGGTAACCTCTAAAATTAACTTATTTTCCTATTTCGTCGCAGCTGGCAGCAGAGGTTGTTAAAACCGCCAGACCATAACGGTATTTATTTATTTCGATTTGCAAAAGTAAACAAATTATCGATACTATTACATCTATTTTTATTATTTTTTAAGAAAAATTTACTATATATATATATATATATATATATATCAATGTGTTACGGATAAAGTTTTTCATACTTTCTCCGGCTGCAGCAACCCCAGCCGTATAATCTGTTCGTACCTGCACATATTATAAACAAGATTGAACATTCCTGTTGTGCTTGCCGCCCTCGCCAGTCCGATAGTGCGGACATACAGTTTGTTCATATTTCAACTATATAACGAAGGATTTTATGCCTTAATGTTTGATTGATAAATTTTTATCTATTTTTAGAGGTGTCCATTATAAAGATTACCTCGATTACCAGAACCGCCGTGCCGGTCATCTGACTGCATTGTGGCGCATCGTGGACTGGAACGTGGCGGGAAAAATCACACCCCGTGCCTGCGCAGCAGCGCCCCTATGTCCGGCCTGCGTCCCTTGAAGCGCACATAGAGTTCCATGGCATCCGCGGAACCGCCCCGTTCCAGAATCCGATTCCGGAAACGGTCCGCCACCTCGCGGGAGAAACAGCCCTCACGCTCAAATTCCGCGAAGGCATCCGACGAAAGCGCCTCCGCCCACTTGTATCCGTAATAACCGGCGGCATAACCTCCGCCGAAAAGGTGTGTGAAGGCGGTGCTGATGCAGGTGTGCGGCACCGGCGCAAAAAAACGGGTCTCCGCCGTGGCCTGCTCCTCAAACCGCTCCACATCCCCGTCGAAGGGCTGCCGCAAGGTGTGCCATGCCATGTCAAGCATACCGAAAACCAGCTGCCGCATGGTAGCATAGCCGATGCAGAAATTGGCGGAGGCACGCACCTTCCCAATCCATTCCTCCGGCAGCGGTTCAGCCGTCCGGTAATGATACGCAAACAGCCTGAGAAATTCCGGCTCCTGCGCCCAATACTCCATGATCTGTGAGGGAAGCTCCACAAAATCGCGCACCACCGATGTCCCCGACAGCATCCGCGACACCGTCCTCGACAACATGCCGTGCAGCCCGTGGCCGAACTCATGCAGGAATGTCTCCACCTCCCTGAAACTCAAAAGGGCGGGCTGTTCCGCCGTGGCCGGTGTGAAATTGAAGACCAGCGAAACCTGCGGCAGCACACGGCTGCCGTCCGCATTCAGGCATCCGTCCCGGAACGAGGTCATCCAGGCACCGTTACGCTTGCTGCCGCGCGGGAAATAATCCAGATACAGCCATGCAACCTGACCTTCCGGCCCATGCACCGCATAGGCCTCCACCTCCGGATGGTACACCGGAACATCGCGCCGTTCGAATCGCAGCCCATAAAGACGCCGGGCAAGTTCGAAGATGCCTTCGCGCACCTTTTCCAGCGGGAAATAGGGTCGCAGCAGCTCTTCGTCAAAATCACAGCTCTCCCTCCGGCACTTCGCCTGATAATAGGACCAGTCCCACGGGCGCAGGCCGCCGCGCAATCCGAGCCGCCGTGCAAGGGTCCCGACCTCCTCACGCTCGCGCTCCGCCTTTGGACGGTATGCGGAGGCAAGCTGTTTAAGAAAACCGTTCACCTCGCCGGAGCTTTTCAGCATCCGGTCGGAGAGTGTGTATTCGGCATAGTCGCCATAGCCCATCAGCCGCGCAAGCTCCAGACGGAGGTTCACTATTTCCGCGACCAGTCCGCAGTTGTCGTGCGCACCACCCAAGGCCCGGCTGTTGTAGGCCAGGTAGAGCCGTTTGCGGTTCCGGCGGCTCTCCGCATATTTCATGTATGCCGTGTAAGAAGGCATGGAGAGGTCGAACGACCAGCCGCCATCATGACCGTTATGCATGGCCCGCTCCGCCGCGATCGCCAGCTCCGTCTCCGGCAGACCGGAGACAGCATCCGACTGTTCCGGTGTGAAATGCATCTCATAGGCGGCAGTGGCCGCCAGGACATTATTCTTATATTGCAGGCACTTTTCGGAGAGCTGCCGCGTCAGCTGACGGTAGCGTTCCCGCGCCTCCCCCTGCAGCAGGGCCCCGTGCCGTACAAAGCCGCGGTAAACCTGCCGCAGCAGCATGGCCTGCTCCTCAGGCAGCGGCTCATGCCGGTCATGCACCGCCTTGACCCGCCGGAACAGCCCTTCATGCAGATGGTAATGGTTTTCGTATTCCGTGACAAGCGGCACCGCCTCCTCCGCCACCTGCTGCATTTCGGGCGAGGCCTCCGCCTCCAGCAGGTTGAAGAAGATGCCGCTTACGCGCTCCAGAGCCTCTCCCGCCCTGTCGATGGCGGCAATGGTGTTTTCGTATGTCGGAGGCTCCGGATTGGCGGCAATGCGGTCCAGTTCGGCCCTGGCATCGGCAATGGCCTGCCGGAATGCAGGGAGGTAATGTGCTGTCTGAATCTTGTCAAACAGCGGAATTTCTGTCTTTTGCAACAGCGGGTTCTCGTTTTCCATGTTCATCTTCATGCTTCTGTTTCTTAAAAGGCAAATTTCGGCAAAAAAAGAATATGGATATTCACTTTTTTCGTAATTTTGCCTTTTGTTCCCCTGTTGGGGAGCCATTGCATAACACATTGACACCATGATAGAAATCATCTGCACCAACAACAACCTGAAAAAGGAATATCCCATAGGGACAACCCTGCAGGAGATTGCGGAGGACATGAAAGTCACCTCCGACTACACCATTCTGGCCGCCAAGGTCAACAACGAGGTCAAGAGCCTGCACTACGAGATTTACAAGAACAAAGTGGTCCATTTCATCGATGCGACCGACATTTCCGGCTACATGATCTACGAGCGCTCGCTGCATTTTCTGCTCTACAAGGCGGTAAAGGAGCTTTACCCGACACAGAACCTGGTCATCGGGCATTCCATTTCCGGCGGAAAATACTGCGAGTTCGAGGATGCCGGCTTCACCGTTGACGAGGAGGTGTGCAAAGCGCTTGAACAGCGGATGCGGGAGCTGGTGGAACAGGACATTCCCTTCATCCGCGAGGAGCTGCCCACCAAAGAGGCACTTCAGATTTTTGAAAAAGAGGGTCTTACCAATAAAAAGAACCTGATTGAAAAACGTAACTACCTCTACACCTCGGTTTACCATCTGGGCGACTGCATCAACTATTTCTACGGCTGCCTGGCCCCCTCCACCAGATACCTGCGGAAGTTCGGGCTCAAGCCTTACGGGAGCGGCCTGCTGCTGATGATGCCCTCCAGACACCATCCCAACCACCTGGTCAACCCCGCCCCCTCACCCAAACTGTTCAACATCTTTTCCGAATACAAGACGTGGAACAAAATTCTCGGCATCTCATACGTCAGCGACATCAACCGGCTGATTGACGAAGGCAACGGCACCGCCCTGCTGATGCTCACAGAGGCGTTGCAGGAAAAGAAGATAGCCCAGGTCGCCGACCACATCAAGGAAAAAGGGGATGTGAAAATCGTACTGCTGAGCGGACCTTCATCATCGGGCAAGACCACCACCTCGAAACGTGTCTCGCTCCAGCTGGCTGTTCTGGGCTACTTCCCGGTACCAGTCTCCATGGACAACTATTTCGTGGAGCGCGGTCATACCCCTCTGGACAAGGATGGAAAACCCGACTTCGAACATCTTAACGCCATCGACCTCGACCTTTTCAACAGCCAGATGAACGACCTGATTCACGGCAAGGAGATTGACATTCCCACCTTCGATTTCCAGCAGGGCACAAAAGTGTGGAAAGGAAACAAGCTGAAATTAGGTCCCAAAGGCGTGCTGGTCATTGAAGGCATCCATGCCCTGAACCCCGCACTGCTGCCCGGTTTGCCGCAGTCACAGACATTCCGCATATTCGCATCGGCACTCACCACCATCGCCATCGACCGGCAGAATCCCATCCACACCACCGACAACCGGCTCATCCGGCGCATTATCCGTGACTCAAAATACCGCGGCTATTCGGCGGAGAACACGCTGCTCCGCTGGGAAAGCGTGCGCAAAGGCGAAACGAAATGGATTTTCCCATACCAGGAAAACGCCGACGAGATGTTCAACTCCGCCATCTGCTGCGAACTGAACATATTCAAGCCTTTCGCGCTTCAGCAGCTCTACAAGGTGACGGAGGCCTCCGAAGCCTATTCCGAGGCGCGGCGGCTCATCAAGATGCTGGAATACTTCACGGAGCTTCCGGAAAAGGATGTGCCGCACTCCTCAATACTGCGCGAGTTTTTCGGCGGAAGCGTCTTCAAATATTAGGCGATGGTCACCAAAAACGAGCTTAAGCGGCTGCGGTCGCTGCAACAGAAAAAGTTCCGGCAGGAATACCGGATGTTTGTGGTGGAAGGGACAAAATCGGTCCTGGAGCTGCTTGAGAGCGGCTGGGAGGTTGAAGGGCTCTACGCCACCGCCGCATGGATGGAGGCGCATACGGACCTGAACCTGCCCGATTTGCAGATTGTAAGCGAAAAGGAATGTGAGATGGCCAGCGGCCTGCAGACACCGCCCGGCATCATGGCCTGCGCCCGCTTCCGCGAGCCGGACGGCACGGATTTCCAAGAGAGGCTGCCCGACAAGCTGCTGCTTCTTGACGGTATCCGCGACTGCGGCAACCTCGGCACCATAATCCGCACCGCCGACTGGTTCGGCTTCACACACATAATCTGCTCCGAGGACACGGCGGAAATCTACAACCCAAAGACAATCCAGGCCAGCATGGGCTCGTTCACGCGGGTGCGGCTGCACTACACGAAGCTGCCGGAGTTCATCTCCCGCCTGCCGGAAGCATACCGCATCTACGGAACATTCATGGAGGGGCAGGACCTGCGCGGCACGGAATTCCCGCAACATGCAGCCGTGGTCATCGGCAACGAGGCGCACGGGATTTCGCCCGAAGTGGAACAAATGGTGACTGACCGCCTCTCGATAGTCCGCGTGGCGGACCACCCGGTGGACTCCCTGAATGCCGCTGTGGCAACGGCAATTCTATGCTTCGCGCTAAGCAGGTGAGCAGCAGCCGGCAGGGCATCTGAAAATAATTCTGCGGCAAACCGCCGAAGCTATTGTTTTATTTTATAAGTTTGCGTTTCTCTTATCTATTAAAGATATAAAATATTAATCATTTAAAAACCAGTAATATGCAATATACTGTATTCACAAAAAAACACGAGGAACTGGGCGCTAAGATGGTAGAATTCGCCGGATTCTACATGCCCGTGCAATATGAAGGCGTGGTCGCCGAACACCTGCATGTCAGGAAAGCTGTCGGTGTTTTCGATGTCTCCCACATGGGTGAAATTTGGGTGAAAGGTGCCCGCGCACTGGAATTTGTGCAGTGGGTCTCCTCCAACGACGCCTCCGTGCTCACGGACGGCAAGGTGCAGTACTGCTGCTTCCCCAACGACCAGAACGGCATTGTGGACGACTTCCTGACCTACCGCATCCATGAGGACGAGTACCTGCTGGTGGTCAACGCCGCCAACATTGACAAGGACTGGGCCTGGGTCAACAAGCAGAATGAGGAGAAGGGCTTCGGCGTGACGCTGACCAACGCCTCCCCCGTCACATCACAGCTGGCCGTCCAGGGTCCGCTGGCGCTGAAAGCGATGCAGAAACTCACCGACACTCCGATCGAGGACATGGAATACTACACCTTCAAATACCTCACATTCGCCGGAGTTCCCAACGTGCTGCTCTCCACCACCGGCTACACCGGTTCGGGCGGCTGCGAAATCTATTTCCGCAACGAGGATGCCTTCAAGATTTGGGACGCCGTTTTTGAAGCAGGCAAGGAATTCGATATCAAGCCGATCGGTCTTGGCGCTCGCGACACCCTGCGTCTGGAGATGGGATTCTGCCTCTACGGCCATGAGATCAACGACACCACCTCCCCGCTGGAGGGCGGCCTCGGCTGGATCACCAAGTTCACCGACACCAAGAACTTCATCAACAAGGAGAACCTGCTGAAACAGAAGGCAGAAGGCCTGACCCGCAAGGTTGTCGGTTTCGAGATGATCGACCGTGGTATTCCGCGCGAAGGCTACGACGTGGAGGATGCCGAAGGCAACAGCATCGGCCATGTCTGCTCCGGCACCCAGGGGCCTTCCGTGCAGAAAGCGATTGGCACCGCCATCGTCAACAAGGAATACACCAAGAGCGGCAGCGAAATCTACATCAAGATCCGCGACAGGAAACTGAAGGCGGTGGTGGTCAAGATGCCGTTCTACAAAGGGGAATAATCGTTTTGTTCGTTTTTAAAACATTATGCGCGTGCATATTACAATGCACGCGCTTTTTTTTTATTTTTTTTCAGCCAAAAATGACTTTTGCTTCAAAAAATTGATTATATTTGCAGCGGTAAAAAAACATAGTCACAACCTCTAAAAAATTGGCGTTATGGAAACGAAAAAATCAAGAAAAGCAGACCTTGAAAAGCGGAAGATCCTGTTTTTTGAAATGGGATTGGTATTTTCTTTAGCACTGACACTGACCGCCTTTGAAAAAATTGGCGGTTGGGAAAGCACGACACTCCCGGACGATTGGTACGCCATACCCGAAGAAACCGAGACGGTGATTCCGACCACACCCGAAAAGCCGGAACTTCCCCCACCGCCAGCCACAAAAGTCACCAACAACTTCCAATTAGTGGACGATCACGTTGAAATTCTGGACGACATCACCCCACTTGACTATTTTGACGACACATACAGCGATCTTGTCGAGGTGGATGACCCGACAGACGAAACGGATGTTCCGGAGGACATCATCATTGATGTGGCCGATGAGGACCCATCTTTCCCCGGTGGCGATGAGGCCCTGTATTCATTCATCACAAACAATGTGACATATCCCAAGAAAGCCAAGGAGATTGGCCTTGAAGGCACTGTCTGGGTGGAATTTGTGGTGGAGCCCAGCGGAAAAATCTCAAACGTGAAAGCCATCAGGAAAGTGTCTCCCATTTTGGACGAAGAGGCCGTCCGCGTGGTAAAGATGCTGCCGGCATGGAACCCCGGGAAGCAGAGGGGCAAAGCGGTCCGCACCCGTTTCCGCCTGCCAATCCAGTTCCAATTGAACTAATCCGTAAATATTTTTACGGAAAACAGCATTCCATATTGGAAAAAAAACTATTTTTGCAATATGGGAATATTCCTGATGAATAATTGTTAAAATATTGATAATATGGAATCTAAAAAAACAAAAAAAGCCGATTTGGAGTGGAAGAAGCCCGTTTTCTTCGAAATCGGACTATGCGCCGCCCTTGCCCTCACACTGATGGCCTTTGAGTACATCGGCCCGAGAGAGAAGGAATCAGAGATTTTTCAGATTCAAGCTACAGCAGAAACAGAAGAGATGATAATTAACACCAAACGGGAAGAATTGCCACCTCCACCACCTCCTGCCGCAGCTGTTCCAAGCACTGTCATTGAAATTGTCGACAACAACATCGAACTGGAAAATGACGCCGAGTTCGAGACGGAAACCGACCAGGACGATGCCACCGGCCAATATGAGGTCGAGGATCAGATTGTCGAAGAGGTCAAGGAGGAGCCCATTTTCACTGTGGTGGAAAAGGAGCCTGCCTTCCCCGGCGGCTATGAGGCCCTGTACGAGTTCATCGGAAAAAACACGGTTTATCCGCCACGCGCCAAGGAGGCCGGAATTGAAGGCACCGTCATGGTGGAATTTGTTGTCGAGCCAAACGGCAAGCTGTCGCATGTAACCGCAATCCGTAAAGTGGCCCCTGCCTTAGACGAGGAGGCCGTACGTGTGGTGAAGATGCTGCCGGCATGGTCGCCCGGAGAACAGAGGGGTAAACCGGTCCGTTCCCGCTTCCGTATCCCGATCAATTTCCAACTGACCAACTAATATTCGCCCATTTCGGGGAAAAAGTATAATCATAGAGGCTGCTGATTTTTCATTGGCCTCTTTCATTTTTTTTGAAACACAGATTTTATATGTCCAACTATTCCAGCCTGATAAACGAATTCATAGCAT
>CACYHG010000063.1 GCA_902774175.1 uncultured Bacteroidota bacterium | reverse complement strand
ATTACAGCCATGGATCTCACGCCGTATTTGGACGAAAGCATCGAGGAGGTGTCGGTGGGAGGGGAGTCCGGCGTTGAGGCAAGGCCATGCCACTACGACTGGGTGCTTGCCCTGCGTGCGCAATGCGTTGCAAAGGGCGTGCCCTTTCGTTTCCACCAGACCGGCGCCCGTTTTGTCAAGGATGGGAAGCTGTTCCGCGTGCCGCGCCGCTATCAGCTCAGCCAGGCGCATAAGGCCAATATCGACTACAAAATAGGTGGGTATCTTGTGCCCGAAAAGGTTAAATTTGAATGGAAGGAGAGCGACTATCATGATTAGACTGCAGGCACCACAAAACCCTGCACAAGAAGTTCCGCTACGGCATCCCGCTGATACTGATGGCCCAGATAGCCATTGTGCTGATGATTGTGTGGGGAAGAGGGTGAAAAACGGAATAAGTGGTATTTTTCGTGCCTTGAAAAACGGAATAAGTGGTGTTTTTGACATCAAAAAATATGGAATAAGTGGTTTTTTGCAGAAAATTAGTGTGTCAATCAGGTTTTTGCAATTCCGGTGCAATAAAATAAGCTTTTCTGCGTTTCTGATGCAAACATATGTTAAACCTAATTAAAACTTAATGACATGACTAAAATACTCAGAACGGGATATGCGGTCTATCCCTCAGTGAAACTGAAAAAAATCACGACCGATGCAAAGACCGGAAAAAAGGGGACAACCTTTATAAAGGAGCTGCTGTTCGGTGATTTCATAAAACCGTACATTTCCGGCAATGAATATGTTAAAGAAATTGTTACCGAAAACAAGAAGGATGTTGAATACATCAAGGTCAGGTGCCGCAATGCTGACGGATATATAAAGGAGTCCGAAATGCAGGCCGAAAGGATACTTGAAATCAACTTTGTCGATGTGGGGCAGGGGGACGGCTGCCACATAGTCACTCCCGATGACAAGCATTTCCTGATAGATGCCGGAGCCTCCGACAACATGTACCGTTTCCTCAAATGGCGCTTCAACCTTAACACGGCCAAGACGCCTCCTCCTCCTTTCACTGTTGTGGTTTCACATTCTGATACGGACCACTACAAAGGCTTCGGCAAAATTTTCAGTATCACGAAAGGGGCTGCCCAGCAGTTCTCCATCAACAAAATATATCACAATGGAATGGTGGAGGCAAGCGGCAGCAGTCTCGATTCGTTGGGCACCGTCATCACCCACAACGGACAGAAGTTTGTCACCGGTTTGTGCGACACGCAGGAGGATTACGAGGAGCGTGTCAGGAACGTGGCCAAGACCGGCACATACATCAACACCATCAACAAGTCCGCTGCTCCAAAGCAGGCGGTGCGGCTCGGCTCGGCGCCCATCTATGACAACAAGGGCATGAAGATGGAGATAATGGGTCCCGTGGCCGAAACCATTGACGGGAAAGCCGCCCTGCCGGTATTAAAAAGCGACAAGGGCAAAACCAAGAACGGCCATTCTGTCATAATTAAGCTGACCATCGGGCATCTGAGGCTGCTTCTCGGCGGAGACCTCAACACCGAATCGGAGTACAACATCATACGCCATTTTTCCGGCAGTGATGTGGCCGGCATAAGGAAACAGCTGAAATCCACATCGCTAAGCGACGAGAAAAGAGCTGAACTGGAATCGCAAATGGAGGAGGCGGTCGCCAAGGCCCGTGAGTCGCTTGGGGTTGACATCGCGAAATCGTGCCACCACGGCAGCGCCGATTTCACCAGCGAGTTCCTGCGGGTGCTGAACCCTGTCGCCACAATTATCTCAAGCGGCGATGACGAACCGCACACCCATCCGCGCCCCGACACCCTGGGCACCATCGGCAAGCACAGCCGCGGCGAGCGCTCCCTGATCTTCTCGACCGAGCTGGCACGTTCAAGCAAGGAGTTTGTTGAGCTGCAGAAGTCCAATTCCACAAAGAAATATGAGAGGACCGTCACGGTGTACGGAATGATCAACGTGCGCACCGACGGTGAGAGGGTGATTATTGCCCAAAAGCTTGAAAAGCCTGCTGCGAACCGCGGTTGGGACATCCATCCGCTGGAATGGAACCGTGAAACAGAAGAGTTCGAATACAACCAGTATCTGAAGTACGAGTGAGAAGGGACACTTCCAATTCCGCTTGAAAATTTGGCGGAATGTGTCTTTGGTAATCCAAAAAATTGTACTTTTGCAGATTGGTTAAATTTGTGATTCTGTAATGGCATTTCAATCAATAGCAAAGGAATTGTCTGAATTTGAGCGGGATTTTGCCGGTGTACTTGATGACCGTGATGCCGCTGTGCGTTTTTTGCTGCAATATTTGGCAGGACAACATGCGGGAAGGCTGCGTCCGAAGGTGCTGCTGCTGACTGCCGGCATGCAGGGTGGGACCGGTCCGGAAAGCGGACGTATGGCGTTGCTGGTGGAGCTGCTGCATCTGGCATCGCTCATTCATGACGATGTCATAGACAATGCGTCGGAACGCAGGAACCAACAGACAGTTAATGCAGTATGGGATAACAAAATTGCGGTTTTGCTTGGGGATTACCTTTTGTCGAAGGTTCTTGGCCTGATGCAGGAGTCCTCCTTGCCCGGATTGCTGGAGCGTGTAAGTTCGACTGTACAGCAGCTGACTTCCGGTGAAATCACCCAGTTGTCGCAATACAACAACCTGGATTTGTCGGAATCTGACTACATCCGTATTGTTTCACTCAAGACCGCCTCGCTGCTTGAAACCTCTTTCCGTCTGGGTTCCTTGTCAGCCGGAGCGGATATGGTACAGGAGTCGGCCTATGGCAGTTTCGGACAGCGTTTCGGCCTCTTTTTCCAATTAAAGGATGACTTGAAGGATTATGCTGTAACTTCTGATGGAAAAGGAATTTACAATGATATTAGGGAAGGGAATGTGACTCTGCCGGTAATCTATACAATGCAGTCTCTCTGCATGACGGAACGGGCAGACTTCCGTCACCGGTATCTGCAGGTCGGTAAAAGCGAGCCGGATTTGTCAGCCATTGCCGGGACTGTAAGGCAGTGCGGAGCTTTGGCCCATGCTTGTGGTCAGTTGCGGCAGATGGAGGAGGAGCTCCTGCAGGACTGCGCACGCTTTCCTGCTTCACCTTACCGTGATGATTTGGAATATGTTATCCGCGAAACCGGGGATTGTGGCCCTATACTGAAACTTTGAATATGGGTAAGTTCTTGCGCAGGCGTCTGGGATACGGGATATTGGTGATGTGGGGAGTCTTTACGCTGATTTTCTGCCTTTTTTCACTTTTGCCCGGCGATTCCGCCGTCATGACGATGGGTCAGCGCAGCGATTTGGGCTCAATAGAGGCTGTCCGTCACGAACTGGGGCTGGACCGTCCGGTTGCTGTACGCTATATTTCCTATGCCAATGATTGTCTGCCAATTTCTATCCACCAGTTTGACGATACGCGGAGTTTTTTCTATCTTGACCCTCAAAAATACAGGGCGGTGAAGCTTTTCCGCACAGGTGGCGGATGGGGATGTGTGGCAAAGGTGCCGTTTCTGGGACGTTCCTACCAGACCAAGCGTCTTGTGTTGGAAATGTTGAATGAGGCTTTCCCCAAAACCGCTCTGTTGGCTTTGGTCTCCATTTTTATCGCCATCATTGTCGGAATATTTGTGGGGATTCTATGTGCGATTTGGAAGGACACCTGGTTCGACCGTACAGCCATTGTCGGTTCGGTTTTGGGCATGTCGGTCCCATCCTTCTTTGCAGCCATCCTGCTGGCCTGGATTTTTGCCTTTCTGCTGGCGGATGTCACGGGGCTCAACATGTTCGGCAGCCTCTACAGCGTCAGTGATTTCGGAGATGGCGAATACCTTGATTTGAAGAACCTGATCCTTCCGGCGGTGACTTTGGGCATACGTCCGTTGGCATCCGTTGTCCAGCTGACCCGCAATTCTGTGCTTGAGGTGATGGGGCAGCCCTATGTGCGGACTGCATTCGCCAAGGGGTTGGGTTACGGCAGTGTGATTCGTCATCATGTGGTGAAAAATGCGCTCAATCCGGTTGTTACGGTGGTTTCCGGCTGGTTGGCCGGCATGATGGCAGGAACTGTCTTTGTGGAGTATATTTTTGATTATAAAGGAGTGGGAGTGATGATTGTCAACGGTTTGGACAAGTATGACTTTCCTGTGGTGATGGGCAGCCTGCTTTACATCTCTATCATTCTTGTTGTGATAAACATTGTGGTGGACATAATCTACGCCATGCTTGACCCGAAGGTTCGATTGTCATAAAATGATTATAAAACAGATTATTATATATGGATTCGATGTTTGAGGAGACCGGACGCACACCGCTTGAGCGATATGGTGAATTCGGCCTTATTGATTTGCTGACAAAAAACATCCGCCTGAAAAACAGCAGTTCGCTGTGCGGTGTCGGGGATGATGCGGCCATTTTGGATGCCGCCGGACGGGTTCAGGTCGTGACCAAGGACCTGCTTGCTGAAGGTGTGCATTTCGACCTGACGTATTGTCCTTTGAAACATTTGGGATACAAGGCGATTGCTGTGAACCTGTCGGATATTGCCGCCATGAACGCCAAGCCGGAACAGGTGCTGGTGGGGATTGCTGTTTCCAGCCGTTTCACTGTGGAGGCGGTTGAGGAGCTATATTCAGGCATGCTGTTATGTTGTGAACGCTACGGTGTTGACCTGGTCGGTGGGGACACTGTCTCTTCCCAAAGCGGCATGTTCATAAGTGTGACCGCATTGGGATATGGCCAGAAAGGGGAGATTGTGCGCCGCAACACTGCCAAATCCGGCGACCTGATTTGCGTTTCCGGAGACTTGGGGGCCGCGTATGCAGGCCTGCTGATTCTGGAGCGTGAGAAACAGGTGTTTTTGAAAGACCCGAAGGCGCAACCCGACTTGGACGGTTACGATTACATTCTGGAACGCCAGTTGAAGCCGGAACCGAGGCTTGATGTTGTCAGACTGCTGCATGAACGGGGGGTGCTGCCCACCTCAATGATAGACATTTCTGACGGGCTTGCCTCCGAAAGCATGCACCTTGCGACGGATTCCGCGCTCGGCTGCTGCCTGTATGAGGAGAAACTGCCGATAGATACCCAGACCTACCAGACCCTGACTGACTTGGGACTGCTGCCAACCACAGTAGCGCTGAACGGCGGGGAGGATTATGAGCTGCTCTTTACTGTACGTCAGGCCGATTACGACAAAATAAAGGATTTGAAGGAGGTGCATGTTATCGGCTACATGACGGCTGAGGCTGGCGACTATGCCCTGATCACAAACGACCAGAAAAAAATCGCCTTGAAGGCGCAGGGATGGGACGCCTACCTGAAGCATCGGAACGAAAACCGTAAAAATGCGGATTTGGAGGAGGCATGAGCGTCAGGGTAGCCATTAAAACGTTGGGCTGCAAGCTGAATTTCAGCGAAAGCGCCACACTTGAACGCCGGCTGGCTGAAGAGGGCTACGAAAATGTCCCCTTTTCGGACGATGCGGATGTTTATGTGGTCAACACCTGCGCGGTTACGGAGGAGGCGGGACGCAAGTGCCGCTATTATGTGCATGGTGTGCGACGGCGGCATCCTGATGCCAGAATTGTGCTGATGGGATGTTATTCGGCATTGCGGGCGGAGCAGCTGCAGAAGGAGCTGGATGCGGATCTGGTGTTGGGAAGCAACACCAAGTTCCAGCTGCCCGAACGGATTCCGGAGTTGCTTGCCGGCGGCACTGGTTCTTTTGACCTTGCATGTGAATCGGAGCGGGACTTTTTCGGCGCCTATTCGCTGAGGGAGGAGCGTACCCGCTCATTCCTTAAGGTGCAGGACGGCTGCGACTATTTCTGCACCTATTGCACGATACCTTTGGCACGCGGCCGGTTCCGTAGCGGCGACCTTGACGCATTGCTGGCGGCTGCCCGTGACATCATCGCCCACGACATCCGTGAGATTGTGCTGACGGGTGTCAATATAGGGGAATACCGTGGCGGGAATGGGGAGCGTCTCATCGACCTTCTTCTTGCCCTGACGGCACTGCCCGGACTCCAGAGGCTGCGTATCTCTTCAATTGAACCCAATCTGCTGACGGATGAAATCATCGCGCTTGCGGCAGACTCTCCTGTCATAATGCCCCATTTCCATATTCCGCTGCAGTCCGGCTGCGACCGCATTCTGGAGCGGATGCACCGGCGTTACAACCGTGCGCTCTATGCTGAAAAGGTGCTGCAGATAAAACAGTTGATGCCCAAGGCCTTTGTCGCTGCCGATGTCATTGTCGGCTTTCCGGGTGAGACCAGGGAGGATTTTCAGGAGACGTATGATTTTTTAGACAGCCTTCCTGTGAGTGCGTTGCATGTCTTTCCCTATTCCAGGCGCCCCCAAACGCCTGCATATGACATGCCGGACCAGCTTTCCCGTGCGGAGAAGGCTGATCGTGTCCGGAGACTGATTTCGTTGTCCGATGAAAAAAAACTTGCATTGTGCCGCCTTTGCGAGGGTGATGTGGTGCAGGTGCTGGTGGAATCGAAGGAAAAGGGGGGATTTTACAGCGGTTTCAGTGAAAATTATTTGAAAGTAAGGCTGAATTGCACGGAAAATGCTATTAACACCATCCAAAAGGTCCGTCTGGCCGAAATTGCTGCGGACGGTACCATGAAAGGAGAAATTATTGATGGATAAAGTATTAAAAATTTGTTTGTTGCTTTTGTTCTGCAGCGGTTTTTCCTCTTTGCGGGCAGCCTATATCTTCATCCCGATGGACAAGGAGCAGACCAATCACCTGAAAGCCTACGGTGTGACCTATTGGGCGCTGACAAAGGATGTGGATGTAAGCTGGCTGCTGAACTACCGCGGCGGCAGCTTCCTCTGTGAATACTACGAGGCGGTGGAGAACGAATGTCTTGCGCGTGATGTTAGTTATGAGGTCATGGCTGATGCCAAGGTCAGTGGCATTCTTGCCGAAATAATGCGTTCCGATGTGAACATGAGCGAGGTAAAGCTGACCAAAGCACCGAAAATCGCTGTCTATTCCCCGAAGAACAAGCTTCCATGGGACGATGCCGTGACGCTTGTGCTCACTTATGCGGAAATCCCTTACGATGTTGTTTATGATGACGAGATAATGTCCGATGTGCTGCCTGCCTACGACTGGCTGCATCTGCACCATGAGGACTTTACCGGCCAGTACGGCAAGTTTTGGGCAAACTACCGCTATGCCGACTGGTATGTTGCCGATGTCCGCAAAAATGAGGAGACGGCACGGCGCTACGGCTTTGCCAAGGTTTCGCAGCTGAAGCTGGCAGTTGCGAAGAAAATCCGCGATTTTGTGATGGGCGGGGGATACATGTTCGCCATGTGTTCCGCTCCGGACAGTTATGATGTGGCTTTGGCCGCCGAAGGTGTTGACATCTGCGAGACCCCGTTCGACGGTGACCCGATGGATCCTGCCGCACAACAGAAATTGGACTATAGCAAGTGCTTCGCCTTCACCAATTTCAAGATTTCACGGAATCCGGCAGAATATGAAATTTCCGATATTGACATCGACCCTTCCGTCCACATGGCCAACCGGAACAGCGATTTCTTTACACTGTTTGAGTTTTCAGCAAAATGGGATGTTGTGCCGACAATCCTCTGCCAGAACCATGAGCAGGTGATTCGTGGCTTCATGGGGCAGACCACCGCTTTCCGCCGTGACAAGGTAAAGCCCGAAATTGTGATTCTTGGTGAGACAAAAGCCTTTAATGAGGTGCGCTATATCCACGGGGAATATGGAAAGGGCATGTTCACATTCCTTGGCGGACACGATCCTGAGGATTACCAGCATTTTGTCGGTGACAATCCGACCGACCTTAACCTGCATCCGAATTCATCCGGATACCGGCTGATCCTGAACAATGTGCTTTTTGTCGCAGCCAAACGTGAAAAGCGCAAGACCTGATTTTTGCCGTTTTTTTTTTGCGGCAGATGCAATAATATCATCAAATTGTCGTTCATTTAAAAAATTTATATTATTATGAAAAAGGGTTTATTATTGATTTTAAGTTTATTGTTCTGTGTTTGCGGAACACGGGCCCAATTGGGCGGCGCGTTGCAGAAGGCGGCGCAAAAGGCGGTGAAGAAGACCACCGACAAAGTTATTGACAAAACTACGGACGCCGCTGCGGACGCGGCAGCCAACGCTGTAGACAAGGAGTTGGACAAACTTCGCTCCAACAATTCTACGGACAAACCGCAACAATCTTCTGCGGAAGCTGTTGAGGAGCAGACTGTCGCCTCGATCATGGCACAGCTGCCCGAACTGCCATCCGTACAGCAGCTGGTAAATTACAAGACTGCCGAATTGAACGAGCAGACCGTAAAAATGTTGGCCTCTCCGGTGACTTCGTTCAACGCCAAACTGTTCAGCCTTTCAATGCAGGCTTTGTCGTTAGGTGCGCAGAATGTGGATTCCGCACAAGTTATGGAGACGGCCTACAAGGCTGCCGAAAAAAGCACCGGCCTGAGCCGTGAGGAGTTGGAAAAGCTTTCCGAAATGTCCGACGAGGAGCAGGAGGCCTATCTGAAGTCCCATTACAAGGAGGGGACTTATGAGGCGGCTGTGCTTCAGCAGGCTGCCGAAGCGGGCGAATACCTGAAGCCTGTCCAGCCTCTGATTGACCAGTGGAGTGCTGTGGATGACAAGGTTACGGCCCTGTACAAACAGTCGGAAACGCGCTGCCGCGGCATCTATGCCAAGTATGCCGACCAACTTTCCAAGGCGACCGGAAAGGAGAAAAATGCGCTGCTCATGAAATACTATTCTGAAATTGTCCCCATCCAGCGGGAGGCGGTGCAGCAGGCGATGCAGCTCCGGTTGAAGGAGCAGCTCCCGATTGCGGACAAAATAGAGGAGAAGATGGTTGAAATCCGTGCACAGCATCAGGATGTCGTGTCAATGCTGCTGAACTATCCGCAGCTTACGGCAACCCAGTATTTCACCGATCCGACCCATTTGCTTGACATTCCGGAATTCACGGAATAGTAGCACTACAATTGGCACAGTGACATGCGGCAGGCCGAAACGCCTGCCGTTTTTTTCTTCAAAAACCGAAAGTTATTCGGTTCTCAAAGCGGTTGTGTATTGATTTTTCAAGTACTTTTGCAACTTTGTTTTTGTGTAGAGGAAAAACATGGCTACAACGTTTGAAGGCGAAGAGAAAGAACTGGTTATCAAAGGGGCACGAGTGCATAACCTTAAAAATATTGATGTCACCATCCCCAGGAACCGGCTTGTTGTGATTACGGGACTTTCCGGATCCGGCAAATCATCCCTCGCTTTCGACACCATCTATGCCGAAGGCCAGCGCAGGTATATGGAGACATTCTCCTCCTATGCGCGTCATTTCATCGGGGATATGATACGTCCGGATGTGGACAAGATTACAGGCCTGAGCCCGGTAATCGCCATTGAGCAGAAGACGGTGAACCGCAGCCCGCGCTCCACTGTGGGTACGGTGACGGAAATATATGATTTCCTGCGACTGCTGTTTGCCAGGGTCTCCACAGCCTATTCCTATAAGACCGGCGAGCCGATGGTGCGCTATACTGAAACACAGATTGTAAACCTGATTCTTGAACATTATTCCGGAAAGAAGATACATCTGCTGTCACCGCTTGTGCGCGGTAGAAAAGGACACTATCGTGAAATTTTCCAGCAAATCCTGAAATGGGGTTTCCTCTATGCCCGCATAGACGGGGTCGTGCAGGAGGTGCTTGTCCGGATGCAGGTAGACCGGTACAGGACTCATGACATTGAAATGGTGGTCGACACCCTTGATGTGAGGGAGGAAAACAGGCAGCGTCTGCTGAAATCGGTACAGACAGCCATGAAATTCGGTAAGGGCACTCTGATGGTCATGGATGTCACAAAGGATGTCCCAAAACTCTTCAGCCGTTTCCTGATGTGCCCAACGACCGGTATCTCCTATCCTGAACCTGAGGCGAACACATTCTCCTTCAATTCGCCATACGGCGCGTGCCCGCATTGCCACGGCTTGGGGGAGGTGGTTGCGGTCGATTTCAACAAACTGGTGCCCAATCCGGAAAAAAGTATCCGTGAAGGCGGATTGGCTCCGTTGGGGAAATACAAATACAACTGGATGTTCCGTCAGATAGAGCAGATGGCCCATCGCGACGGTTTCACGTTGGACACCCCTGTCGGGGAGATTCCGGAAGAGTCGCTCAACCGCATCCTGTATGGTTCTGAAACTCCTATGGCCTTTTCCGACTCGGAAGGTGAAGGGGAGGCCTACACCGCCTCCGACGGTTTCGAGGGCATTGTGAATTTCATTCTGTCACAGAACACGGAGGAGGCTCCGGCCAACATACGTAAATGGGCGCAGCAGTTCATGCACACTCGCCCCTGTGAGGCCTGTCACGGCACACGGCTGAAAAAGGAGGTCCTGTATTTCCGTATCGGGGATTGCTCAATCGCCGACCTGTCGGCCATGGATCTTGTACGGCTGCATGAATGGATGCTGCATGTGAACGATTACCTGGATGAGAGCAGGCAGTTGATAGCCAAAGATATTGTTAAGGAAATCATGGGGCGGCTGGATCTGCTGCTCTATCTGGGCATCGACTACCTTTGCCTTAACCGTTCCTCCCAAACCCTATCGGGCGGGGAGGCGCAGCGCATCCGGCTGGCAACCCAAATCGGTTCGAGGCTGGTGAATGTGCTCTACATTCTGGATGAACCCAGCATAGGTCTGCACCAGCGGGACAACAACCGGCTCATCACCGCGCTGAAGAGGCTGCGTGATGCCGGCAATTCCGTGATTGTGGTGGAGCATGACCGCGACACCATGCGTGCCGCCGATTATATTGTGGACATAGGCCCCGATGCCGGTTTGCGCGGAGGACATGTTCTTTCCGCAGGCAGTTATGCCGATTTGCTCCGTTCCGGTTCCCTGACGGCCGATTATCTGAACGGTGTGCGCCGGATAGGTTTGCCGAAAAAGCGGCGTCGTGGCAACGGGGATTCCTTGTGGTTGCGCGGAGCCTGTGGCAACAACTTGAAGGAGATTGATGTCCGTTTCCCGTTAGGGACTTTGATCTGCGTCACCGGTGTGTCGGGTAGCGGCAAATCCTCCCTTATAAACGGAACCCTTTTCCCAATTCTGAACCATGCCATCTACCGTGCCGAAAAGAAACCGCTCCCATACAGGGCGGTTGAAGGGCTTGAGCATATCGACAAGGTGATTGAGATTGACCAGCTGCCCATCGGACGCACACCGCGTTCCAATTCGGCCACATACATCGGGGTGTTTGATGAAATCCGGAAACTGTATGCTTCGCTTCCTGAGGCCAAAGTGCGCAATTATGCGGCGGGCCGCTTCTCATTCAATGTTTCCGGCGGCCGTTGTGAAACCTGCAAGGGCTCCGGCATGCGCACCATCGAGATGAATTTCCTACCGGATGTCTACGTGCATTGCGAGACATGCAACGGCAAAAGGTATAATCGCGAGACATTGGAGGTGCGCTATAAGGGGAAATCCATCAGTGATGTGCTGGAGATGAATGTGAACGAGGCGGTGACATTTTTTGAAGGAATACCATCCATCGCCTACAAGCTGCGTGTGCTGCAGAAGGTCGGGCTGGGCTATCTGGCGTTGGGACAGCCGTCCACCACATTGTCTGGCGGGGAGGCGCAGCGTATTAAGCTTTCGGCGGAGCTCAGCCGTAAGGACACAGGGCATACGTTTTACATTTTGGACGAACCGACCACAGGCCTCCATTTTGAGGACATCAGGATTTTGCTGGATGTGCT
>CACYHG010000062.1 GCA_902774175.1 uncultured Bacteroidota bacterium | reverse complement strand
CAGTTTTGAGGAGGGGGCCACCGCCATAGAACGCAACAGTCAGATAGGAGGACACAAGGCATGAGAGGAAAAGATGATTATGAAGACATCATAGGGCTGCCACATCCGGTATCTAAAAAGCATCCTCCGATGCCGCTGCTGTCGCGTGCCGCGCAGTTCGCCCCATTTGCCGCGCTGACCGGACATTACGATGCCTTGAAGGAGACGGAACGTCAGCAGGTGGACAACATGGAGCACCAGTTTGACACCTCCGAACCGTTTTAGCCTATTCAAAAAAATGTTCCGCTGTGGTATGGAGTGTGCTGTCAGATAATGTGCATACTGATATCTCACCGTTACCGGCCAGCCGCCGCAGCCGCGGCAGGATATATTGCGCCTTGTCGAATTCACGTCGGTACACATCATCCTCCACAAGAATATAGTCATAATTTAATGTCAGCGCATGCGCCACTACCGCCGGTTTGTTGCGCATGACCGCATATCCCTCACGGTCCATCATGGTGAAGGGGAGGTTCTGCGGATAGGAAAAAAAGGTCAGGAAGCGGAGCTCCTTCTGTGCCAGTCCGGCATCATCCAGCATTTGGTTGGCATGTTTGTACCGGACAGCGGTCTCAAGTGTCTCCACCCCCTCCAACCGGCGTTCGCGCTGCATCCGGCAGGCTTCGGCGGTCATAAGGCCGCTCAGCAGCAGGGTGCAGATGAGTGCGGTGACGCCGCCCCATCGTCTGGTGGGGTTGGGCAGGATATGCAGCAGGCCTGCCAACGAAAGGACGATGGGCAGGAAAAAGCTGTCCAGGAAATAATAGTCATGGTCGATATACTGGAGGCTCATGGCGGCGGCAAACAACAGCTCTCCGAACATCCAGATGGCCAGCAGCCACCACAGTGACAACTGTTTGTGCCCGGATTCCCTCTTTTTCTTCCGGAAAAGCAGTGTCACGACGGCAGCAACAAACGCCGCGACATAGAGCCAGTGCTCCAGCCTTTGGAAAAAGTGGAAGCGCCAGCGGTCATGCACGTTCTGGAACACATTTGAGGCCTCCTCCATACTGCGTACTGGCAGCAGGCTGCCAAGGAATAGCGAACCGTACTCGTTGCGCAGGTGCATGTTCCAGAACCACCAGCCGGAAAACAGCACAATGCCTGCGGCGAAGGGGAGCCAGGAGGTGCGCAATGTGGTCTCCCGAAGCAGGATTCTGAGCAGTTGGAAACATGCCACGGCAATCCACAACACTGCAAACGAAGTCCGGGACATCATGGCGAGTGTGAGCAGCAGCATGCCGGCATAAAGGGTCCATGTCTTTTTGTCCCGCAGATGGAGCGTATAGAAGAGCAGGCCTCCCATCGCCAGCGACAAGGCGGGCAGGGTGGGTAGGAAGGAGCCGCTGTAGTATGCGTAGGAGGGGGCGGTGGCGGTGAATATGGCCACGAGCAGCGCTTTCACTCGCGAACGGGCCAGCAAAAAAACCAGAAGGTAGAGCGCCCAAAGGCCGAGAATGGCCACTGCCAGTGTGAACCCGCGGAACACCCAGGGCTGCGTGCTGCCGGTAATGGCCATCAGTATTGAAACGAGCCAGTGATGCAGTGGCAGGTCGCAGGCGGTCACCAATGATTCGGGGTCTTCAAAGCCGAGCTGCTGCTTGTTGTAGATTAGGGTTTGCGGATGAAACAGATCCCCGCCGTTGTGGCGGAAACCTATGGCGAGCGAGTAGTTGTCGGCCTGCGCCCATGCGTGTATGTAGGCCGGCGGTTCGTTCAGATGCTTTACGCTGATAATCATCGCGACCGCTGCGATAAGCAGCAGGGCAGGCAGGTGGCGTCTGAGTCGGCGTGAAATGGTTTTCATCGGTTTGTTTATGATTTGAAATGCTCATCCAATAAATGGTCAATCATTCCGGTGACACGCTCTGTGTCACGGATCAGTTCACGGAGCTCCGCAAGCGGGGCGGCGTTGGGCGAGTCGGGCAGCCATAGTTTGATGTAGCCCCCTTCGGCATATTTCTCCTGAAGATGCTGCAGGGCGCGTTGCCGCTGTTCGGCAGGGGAGAGCTGCGGATAATGTCCTAGTCCGTATTCCACGGTGCGGCGTATGATGCGTTCCGGCTCCACGTCGCGGTCGGCTTCCGCAATGATTTTTCCAAGCAGCGAGCGTGGGGCAGTTGTGGCGGATGCGCGGTGGTCCTCGGCTGCCTGGGCAATCTCCTCCACCGCTTCCGGTGCGAACCATTGCTGCAGCCGTTTGTCGTTGCGGATGATTTTTCCTGATGAGATGTGATGCAGCTCACGTCCCTCCGCCACGCCGAGGTCGTGCATTGCCGCCGCGGCATACACCATGTCCGGCAGCAGGCCATATTTCCGGTTCATAAGCATGCTTCGGGCGATGACCCGCAAAATGTGGTCCCGCCGGTGCGCGGCGTCAAAGCGGTCGTATTGCGGGAGAATCTCCTCCTCCACATATTTTTTCAGGGCGGGGGTCACCTCGTCCCAACGCCACCATTCGTAGGCTAACCGTTCACTGCCGTCCTCCATGAAGACGATGCCGCAATAGACGAAACCCTCCTTTTCAAGAATGTGCCGCATGGCGCTGTTGGCGGCGTGGGTGTCGGCACGCAGGTGGGATGACTGCTGTTTGGCAAAACGGAAGGCGGTCTCCGCTATTCCCCTTGTCCCCGGTGCGGCTGCCAGACGGTGGAAGGTGGTGTATGGGCTGTCGTCAAGCCAGCGTCCCCTTTCGATGCGTCCGTAGGTGGGTTCCTTGCCCGGAACCGGCGCGAAGGTGCCGACCGGTTTTCCTGATTGGACAATAAGCATGGAGCTGTTCCCGGCAATGTCCTGCCGCACCTGCTCCGCAGTCGGGTAGCCCACCCACTGCACGGTATTGCCTGCGGCACGCATCACACTGCGGGAGTGTTCGTACATGGAGAGGATGTCCGGTATGTCGGCTTCGGTGGCAGGGCGTATTTCACGCAGCAGCCGCTCCACCTCCTCGCGGTGCTTCCAGCGTCGGTGGCTCCAGAGCCAGTATTCGGGCTGCCTCCGGATGTCGCGTTCCAGCAGTTCCGCATAGCGCCGGATGATGAAGCCGTACTCCTCCTGTTGCGGACGGTCGCTGATTTTTTCGATGGTCCAGGTGTAGCGGCCGCGCCGTGGGCGGTCCACCCGGTAGTATAGCACGGGGAACCCGTATTTTTTTGCAAAATATTCGCTGCCGTAGATCATGTCGGTGGGCTGGTGCAGGAAAGAGGGGAGCAGGAATGCCCGTTTCGCCGAGGCCGGAGTCTGGTCGCTCAGCATCATGTAGGTGCAGGCTTTCCCGATATCGGCATAATGCCGCATGGTTTCGCGCACGTTGCTTGCGAAGACCACCTCGGTGCCATACCGCGTGCGGAAGCGGTTGATGATTCTTTCGAACGACTTGTTGCTGTTCTCCTTTCCAACGCCAACCCCGTGCAGCGGAGTCTGCATCTCCAGCGACAGCACCATCCATTCCCAGTTGTTGTAATGGGCGGACATCAGCAGGATGCTCTGCTTTTTTTCCGCATATTCCCGTAGCAGTTCCGGATTGGTGCAGCGGTAGCGGCGCAGCATGTTCCTGCGGCTCATGCCAAGCATCTTCACCCCCTCCACCAGCAGGTTGCAGAGGTGATGGAAATACCGCCTCTCAATCTTTTTCAGCTCTTTCCCGCTTTTTTCCGGAAAGGAGTGTGCAAGATTGGCGCGCACCACCTTTTTGCGGTATCCGATGCAGTAATATAGCAGCAGGTACAGCAGGTCCCCGATGGCGTACAGCAGCCTCAAGGGCAGCAGTGACAATGGCAGCAACAGGAAATAGATGAGCGGGAACATGGGGTTGTCAGGCCTCCTCCATCAGCTGGCGCACCATCTCCGGAACAGCGGTTCCGGCTTTTCCGGCAATGCATACCACCCGTTTGTCCAGCCCTTTGGCCGATTCGGCCTTCGGGTCGATGTAGTAGATTTTAGCGTCGGGACGGGCATAGTACATGAGTCCGGCGGCAGGGTAGACGTTGAGTGAGGTGCCGATAATCAGTACGATGTCAGCCTCCTCCACCAGTTTGGCAGCCGGTTCGATGTTGGGGACAGCCTCTCCGAAAAATACGATGTGTGGCCGGAACTGTTTCCCGTACCGGTCCAGATCGCCCATTCGGATTCCCTTCTCCAGTGGGACAATATCTTCAATGTCGTCCGGGTCCACCTGGCTCCGTTTTTTGCGGATGTCGCCGTGGAGGTGGAGCACATTGCTGGAGCCTGCGCGTTCGTGCAGGTCGTCGATGTTCTGGGTGACGATGCGGACGTCGTATTTCTGTTCAAGTTCCACCAAGGCGGTGTGGCCGGGGTTTGGTTTTGCCTTCAGCACCTGCGCCAGCCGTTGGTTGTAGAATCCGATGACCAGTTCCGGGTCGCGTGCCAGCGCCTCCGGTGTGCAGACATCCTCCACGCGGTAGTTCTCCCACAGGCCGTCCGAATCCCGGAATGTCTGTATGCCGCTCTCCGCGCTGATGCCCGCGCCGCTCAGCACGACAATTTTCTTACGGTTTTCATTCATGGTCGCCAATCTGTTTATTGTGTTCTTTCGGTCGTGGTCTTCACGCAGTCCACCAGCACGTTCAGGAAGTTCAGCAGCACAGGCTTGAGCATTTGTGACATGAAGAAGGGCATGTCAAGGTCGGAGCTGCTGACCAGCCGGCTCCCGCCCTGCACCGTCTCAATGTCAAAATAGACTGTGACGGTGCGGATGTGCTCGTTCTTCACGTCGTACACAACGCGGGTGGGGAATGTGGTGTCGGTGATGGTCAGCACCAGGCTGCCCAAACCGGCCATCTTGAAGCTGCAGGTGGTGTCGGTGCATTCCAGGTCGCTCATCTGCGGCACATTGGCAAGTCCGATGCCTTGCTTGAGATGGTGGCAGTTCGCAATCTGGCCGAAAACCTTCTCCGCCGGAGCCTCTATGATGATTTCTTTGCTTTTCAGATGCATGTCGGTCGGTTTAAACGGTTTGGGTGAACTTCGCGGCCCATGCGTTCGGATCCTTCCTCCAGTCGATCAGGGTCTTCTGCTCATCTTCCTGAATGTATTTGCCCCTGACGGCCTGCTCGATCATGCAGTGGTAGTCGGTGAGGGTGTAGAGGGCGCATTTCGCCTCCTCAAACCGCTGTTGCGAAATGGGCAGGTTATAGGTGAATATGGCGGTCATGCCAAGTACGGTGCAGCCCATGTTGCGTAGTGTCTCCACCGCCTTGAGGCTGCTTTGCCCTGTTGAAACCAGATCCTCAACAACCACAACTTTCTGTTCTGGATGGATTTCCCCCTCCACGATGTTCCCCATGCCGTGCTTTTTCTCCTCGCTGCGGACATATACAAAGGGCAGTCCCATGGCTTCAGCCACAAGGGCTCCCTGGGCTATGGCTCCGGTCGCAACGCCGGCGATAACCTCCACCTCCGAAAATTTTGTTTGGATTGTCTGTACTAAACTTTCCTTGATGAACGTTCTGATTTCCGGATATGACAATGTCTTGCGGTTGTCGCAGTAGATGGGAGACTTGAGTCCGGATGCCCAGGTGAAAGGTTTTGAAGGGCTTAGCTTTACAGCTTTTATTTCCAGCAGATGGCTGGCACATTGTTTTGCAATATCCATGTTTGAATAAATTATAGTTTTAAAATGCAAAAGTACCATTTTTTCTACAACAAAGCGTCAATATGCGCCGTAATCTCGGAAGAAAAAAATGCACCTGCCCCTGATGGTGTATGTAAAATATTATACAACAGTGATTTGGATTTGACGCCAGTGGTCAGTTCTTTTCTGCTGCACCAGCAGTCGTATGTGGTTGTCCTTTCAGAGGAGCATCTTGAGGCTTTTATGGAGGCCTTTACCGCCCATTTCCGTGTGGAGCGTGCGGCCGGAGGCGTGGTGCGTAATGAGGGGAAGGGATTCCTTGTCATACGGCGGTTCGGGCATTATGACTTTCCCAAGGGGCATGTTGAGGCCGGTGAGACGCTGGAGCAGACGGCTGTGCGCGAGGTGGGCGAGGAGACGGGACTGCCAGATGCCGAGATTACTGGAAAACTGCCTGTGACCTACCATGTCTTTTCACATAACGGGGAGTATGTGCTGAAACAGACACAGTGGTATGCGATGCGCTCCAGCTATGACGGGCCGCTGCGGATGCAGACGGAGGAGCAGATTACGGATGCCCGCTGGATGACTCAGGCGGAGTTGCGTTCGGTATACGCCGGATTTTTCCCCTCCTTGCAGGTGCTGCTGGACGAAAGCGGATTTATGTTGGAAAAGTAGTCGGGTGAAACCATTTTTTTATTACTTTTGCGCCGCGAAAAGCGTATGAAAGCACTTAAGATTTTAGACCGGTATATCATCCGTAAGTTCCTTGTCACCTTTGTTGTGGCGCTGGCGCTGATCATCGCCATAGTGATTGCTGTCGACCTGTCGGAGAACATCCAGGGGTTTTTGGACAAGAATGTTCCGGTCGGGAAGATCATCACCGGCTATTACCTGAACTTCATCCCATATTTTGTAAACCTGTTCATCCCGCTCTTCACCTTCATTTCGGTGATTTTCTTCACATCAAAGCTTTCGGGCAATTCTGAAATCATCGCCATGACAAACGGGGGTATGAGCTTCTACCGGATGCTGTATCCCTACCTGCTGACCATCCTGCTTCTGGGCTCCGTCTCCTTTTACATGGACAACTACATGATTCCAAAGACCTCCAAAAACATGATGATTTTCAAGGAGCAGTATGTGTCGAGGCAGGTCCATTCCAAGGATATGGACACACATATAAGGCTGTCGCCGAACAGTTATGCCTATGTGCATTTCTGGGATATGGACAATCTGCTGGGATACTCCTTCTGGTATGAGGTTATGGACGATAAGGGGGTGCGCTACCAACTGAGCGCCCAGACGATACATTGGGATTCCGTGGCTGGGCAATGGAACCTGAACCGTTACACCAAACGCTGGTTCAACGGCAGGGCGGAGCGGTTCGAGCAGGGGGAGAAGATGGATACGGTATTGCCGCTGAAGGTTTCCGATCTTGTCTATATCAAGCGTGGGGCGGAAATCATGACCACGCCTGAAATCCGACGCTTTGTTCAGGAGGAGCGGGCCAAGGGCTCCGACAACATCCCCATGTATGAGGTGGAGCTGCAACGGCGCATGACCGGGCCGGTTTCGGTGCTGATTCTGACCATTGTGGGGGTCTGTGTCACCTCGCGCAAGACGCGGGAGGGCATGGGGCTGCACCTGCTGCTGGGGCTGGTGATCACCTTTTCGTTCGTGCTGCTGCAGCAGATGTCGCAGGTGTTTGCCGTGTATGGCGGCGTGTCGCCGCTGCTGTCTGTCTGGATTCCGGATATGATCTACGGCGCGTTGTGCGTGGTGCTGCTTGTCTATGTCAAGAAGTAGGGACGATGTGCACATCGTCCCTACACCGTCCCAACATCGCGTGCAATTTGTGTAAAATAACGCAATTGAAAACATTTTTTTTGCAAAATAGCGCAGTCTATCGTTTTTTTTCCTACTTTTGCCGATAATTATTTTGGATATGGGAGCCTTATATGACAAACTGAATGAGGATTTCCGGCTGGAGGAGGCCTTGAACGCCTGCATGAGCTGCGGTGTCTGCACGGCCATCTGTCCGGCGGCGGAATTCTACCATTACGATCCGCGTGCCATCTGCACCATCGTGCAGTCCCGTGACGACGCGGAGATAGAAAAGCTGCTGAAAAGCGACACCATCTGGTACTGCGGCCAGTGCATGTCCTGCAAGACCCGCTGCCCCCGTGGCAACACGCCGGGCATTGTGATCAGCGTGTTGCGCACCTATGCCCAGAAGATGGGCTATTTTGTGGAGAATGAGAAGGGAAGGCAGCAGTATGCCATCGAGCAGACTGTCGGCCAGAATATCCTGAAACGCGGCTACTGCGTGCATCCGGACATTGTGACGGTGGACAAACATCCGGAGCAGGGTCCCGTGTGGGAGTGGTACATGGAGCATATCGCGGAGGTCTCACCACGTTTCGGGGCGAAATACCATCGGCACGGCTCCGGCGCCATCCGCGACATTCACGAGGAGGATCTCAGGGAGATGAAATCCATTTTCGAGGTGACGGGCGGCTTGGACATGTACCGGACCATAGAGGAGAAATCGGAGGAGTATGCCAGGGAACACAATCTTCCGTTCGACGAAAGCTATATGGAGAAGGTGTTCACGGAGGATTCCGGAAATCATGGACTGTAAAAACCAGTAGTGACATGCAGAAGAGATTTTGGAACGAATACCAGAAGGAGATTGCGGACGACCATTATTATTATGCCCGCAGCTGCATCCGCCAGAGCTTCAATCCGGGTGCGGAAAACATGTTCCTGAAAATATTGCGTGAGGATTTGGGCAAGGATATCTGCGACGACGAGCATCAGCACACCTGCACCGGCATCGGCTACCATTCCGACATTGTGCCGTTCTACACCACTGCGACGGTGATGGCGCGGCTCTTCTCGCTGATGACCGCCGCCGGCTACAGGAACTACATTCCCTCCTGCGTCACCTCCTTTGGCCTGTATGTGGAGGTGCTGGAGACATGGAAACATCAGCCGGAGACGCTGGAGAAGACGAGGGAATACCTCTATAAGGCGACCAAACGGGAATTTGAGGTGCCGGAAAACATCGTCCATTCTTCCGATGTGCTTTACAAGTTCCGCAATGAGCTGAAGCCTAAAATGAAATATCAGCTTGTGAACCGCCATACGGGGGAGCCTTTGCGCGGGGTGGAGCATGTTGGCTGCCATTACGCCAAGGTATTTCCAGCCTTCGGTGTGGGCGGCGCGGAATTCCCCTACGTGCTTGCCGGACTTATTGAGGCCTGGGGCGGCGAGGTGGTCGATTACCCCGAGCGTCGGCACTGCTGCGGCTTTGGTTTCCGCAACTATCTGGTGCAGGCCAACCGCGGCTATTCGGTGAGCAACACGCACAAGAAATTGGAGTCTATGGAGCCATACCATCCCGATTTCATACTGACCAACTGTCCGGGCTGCAACATGTTCCTGGACCGCTGGCAGTACACCATATCGGAGTTGGAGCACAAGACCTACGATACTGAGGGGAAAGGCATTCCGGTGCTTTCGCACGAGGAGCTGGCCGCCCTGCTGATGGGATACGACCCGTGGGAGATCGGCCTGCAAATTCATCAGGTGCAGGTTGAGAGCCTGCTGGACAAAATCGGAATCGAATACGACCCGAAGGGGAAATATGCGGACGCATCGGGCAGGCAGCTGGCACCGCCTGAAAAGCCGACCTGCCTTTGCGTGTAGCTGATGACATTAATAAAATAACTTATGACAAAGGATATGAAACCGAATATAGCAGTGATTACCGGAGGCCATTCCGGGGAATACGAAATCGCCGTCCAGAGCGGTGAGAATATCTACAACCAGTTGGACAAGAACCGTTTCAACGTTCACCTTATACTTATGAAGGGGAATTCGTGGAGTGTGCGGTTGAAAAACGGCACAACGGTTGAAATCGACAAGAACGACTTCACGCTGCCGCTCCCCGAAGGCCGCGTCCGTTTCGATGCGGTCTTCATCGCCATCCACGGAACGCCGGGTGAGAACGGCAAGCTCCAGGGCTATTTCGACATGCTCGGCATACCATACGTGGGCTGCAAGGCGGACATCTCCGCGCTGACCTTTAACAAGCACTTATGCAACACCTACCTGAAGGCCTTCCAGGTGAAGATGACCGATTCGGTTCATTTGTACAGGCACGATCCGTTGGATCCGGAGGCCATCGTGGCGCGTTTGGGGCTGCCCTGCTTTGTCAAACCCTGCGGTTCCGGCTCCAGCGTGGGCGTGACCAAGGTGAAGGATGCCGGTCAGCTGAAGCGGGCCGCCGATGAGGCCTTCAAATATGACGATGAGATTCTGGTGGAGCGTTTTGTCCCCGGAAGGGAGCTGGCCTGCGGCGTGGTCTCATTGGATAACAAGCCGCAGGTGATTGCAATCACCGAAATATGCCCGAAAAAGGATTTCTTCGATTACGAGGCCAAATACCAGCCCGGTATGTCGGACGAAATCACCCCGGCCGATATTCCGGCTGAAACATGGCACCATTGTGAGGAGGAATCGCTGCGGATATATCGTGCGCTGGGCTGCTCCGGCATTGTCCGCATCGACTATATTGTAAATGAGACAGGCCTCTATTTCATTGAGGTGAACACCATCCCGGGGCAGACTTCCGGCAGCATCGTGCCCAAGCAGCTCGCCTGGCGCGGATGGAGTTTCAGCGAACTCTGCACCAAACTGCTGGAGGAGGTGCTGGAAAAAAGATGACAATTTGTTTTTAATATTTATAAAATCAACGTATTAAATTAAAATATCATGGAACTTTTGCAACAGATACGGGAGAATGCCCGTAAAGCCAACAAAAAGATTGTGTTGGCTGAAGGAACCGAAGAGAGGACAATCAAGGCGGCCGACATCATTCTGGCTGAAAAACTGGCCCGCATAGTGCTGCTGGGCAATCCGGAGACCATCCATGCCAAGGCGAAGGAATGGGGACTGACCCACATCGGGGAGGCTGAAATCATCGATCCGGAAAACAACCCGAAGGCCGATTTCTATGCCAATATGCTGTATGAGCTGCGCAAGGCAAAGGGAGTGGATATGGAAAAGGCCGCAAAGCTTGTGCGTGACCCGCTGTATCTGGCCACCCTGCTGATCAAGAACGGCGAGGTTGACGGTGAGGTTGCCGGCGCCATGAACGCCACCGGCGACGTGCTGCGTCCCGCCTTCCAGATTGTGAAGACCCTTCCGGGCATCAGCGTGGTTTCCGGTGCCTTCATCATGATTATGAAGGACAAACAGTGGGGCGACAATGGCATCATGGTCTTCGCCGACTGTGCCGCCGACCCCAACACTGACGAGAACAAGCTGGCCCAGATAGCCGTTGTGACCGCACAGACCGCCCGTGCCATCGCCGGCATCGAGCCGCGTGTCGCCATGCTGAGCTTTTCAACCAAGGGCAGCGCCAAGCATGAGCTGGTCGACCGTGTGGTCAATGCCACCCGCATCGCCAAGGAGATGGATCCCACGCTGGTGATTGACGGCGAGCTGCAGGCTGATGCAGCCATCGTGGAGAAGGTGGGTGCCTCCAAGGCTCCGGGCAGCCCCGTGGCCGGAAAGGCCAATGTGCTGGTGTTCCCCTCATTGGAGACCGGTAATATTGCCTACAAGCTGGTGCAGCGTCTGGCAGGTGCCGAGGCTGTCGGTCCGGTGATGCAGGGTATGGCCGCTCCTATCAACGACCTCTCCCGCGGCTGCTCCGTGGAGGATATCGTCAATGTGGTGGCCATCACGGCCAATCAGGCGGCTGCGAAGAAATAGCCATGGAAATCCGTCCGATCGCCCATATCCGTACCGGCTTCCCGACCAAGTTCGGCGTTCCACGCCAGAGCGGTCTGGTGTCCGGTCTGGAGGCGGTGATTGTGATGGAGCCTGAATATAGGGTGGGGGAGGCCTTCAGAGGTCTGGAGGCCTTTTCCCATTTGTGGCTCCTTTGGGAATTTTCCGAAGCGGAGCGTGAAGCATGGTCGCCGACTGTGCGTCCTCCAAGGTTGGGCGGGAACCGCCGCATGGGGGTCTTCGCAACCCGTTCGCCTTTCCGTCCCAATGCGTTGGGGTTGTCCTCGGTGGCATTGGAGCGGATTGAATGGGAGAGCCCACAGGGGCCGCTGCTGCATGTCCGTGGCGCCGACCTTATGGACGGCACGCCGGTTTTTGACATCAAGCCCTACCTGCCCTTCACGGACAGCCATCCCGATGCCGCAGCTGGTTTTGCAGGCTGCTGCGCCGGATATGGGCTGGAGGTGACGGTTCCGGCAGAACTGGAACAGAGGATTCCGGAGCCGCAC